>CACIPT010000006.1 GCA_902588595.1 uncultured Pelagibacteraceae bacterium
GTAAATATTTTCCAAAGTTCCACTTTGTTTTTGCTTGATTAAAAACATTATAAAAATTTAAACCTAATTTTTCACAAAACATATATAATTCATTCATAAGAGAAATATTTAGATCTCTTTGCTCGTTTCTTTTATTGAATTACTGATAAAAATTTTTTTTGATAAATGTTTATATACATTTTTAACTTTTTGTTCATTTTTTTTATTAGGTATAGCAATTAATTTATTAATTTTATCTATAGTATGTTTTTTATCTCCAGGATTTATTCTTTCAGGACTATAACAGACATCAAAATCATTAATTTTATAATTTAATCCACTATATTTTTCGAGGATTGGTACACATACATCTTCAGTTGCTCCTGGGTATACCGTAGACTCAAATATAACTATATCATTTTTCTTTAAAATTTTCCCAATCTGTCTACATAAAGATAAAAAAATTAAATGTATAATATTGCTTGTTGAACATGATCTTTTTAAAAGTATACTCAAAAAAATCAACAAAAAAATACATATAATAAATCTATTCAATTTTTATGAAAAAAAAAAATAAAGTAAAAAAAGTATACGTAGGACTTGCTGCAGACATATTACATGAAGGCCATATAAATATTTTAAAAATTGCAAAATCATATGGAGAAGTTACAGTTGGGCTATTAACTGATGCTGCAATTTCATCTTACAAAAAACTTCCTCATCTTAATTTCAAACAAAGAGAAATAGTTCTAAAAAATATCAAATATGTAAAATATGTTATCCCTCAAAAAACCTTAAGTTATGTTGATAATTTAATAAAATTAAAACCAAATTATGTAGTACACGGAGATGATTGGAAAAATGGTATTCAAAAAAATGTAAGAAAAGATGTAATTCTAACACTAAAAAAGTGGTCTGGTAGGCTAATAGAGCCAAAATATACTAAAAATATATCTTCCACACTTGTAAAAGAGAAAATTTTGAAGATTGGAATTTCACCGGACACAAGAAAATCAAAATTAAAAAGACTTATGGATGCTAAATCATTAGTAAGAATAGTTGAATCTCATAATGCTTTAACTGGTTTAATAATTGAAAATACTAATGTTGTTTCAAAGAAAAATTACAAGGAATTTGATGGAATGTGGTCTTCCAGCTTAACCGACTCTCTTACGAGAGGAAAACCTGACAATCAATCAGTAGATTACTCAGCAAGAATTAACGGATTAAACGAAATTTTAGATGTTACAACAAAACCTATTATTTTTGATGCAGATAACGGAGGAAGATTAGAACATGTTTCATTTTTAGTTAAAACTTTAGAAAGGATAGGAGTTTCAGCAATAGTGATTGAAGACAAAATTGGATTAAAAAAAAATTCTCTATTCGATAATCAAAAAAATGCAAAACAGGATTCAATAAAAAATTTTTGCAAGAAGTTAAAACGAGCAAATGAATCAAAAATAAGTGATGATCTATTAATTGTTGCGAGAATTGAAAGTTTTATACTTGGAAAAGGAATAAAAGATGCATTAAAAAGAGCCGAAATGTATTCAAAGGCTGGAGCTGATGCAATTTTAATTCACAGCAAAGAGAATAGTCCTAAAGAAATTTTTAAATTTTCAAAACAATTTAAAAAAAATAAATATTCAAAACCATTAATTGCAGTTCCATCTACCTACTCTTCCGTAAAAGAAAGTGATTTAATCAAAAATGGTTTTAAAATTGTAATATATGCAAATCATCTTTTAAGGTCTGCCTACCCAGCAATGAAAAAAAATGCAGAAAAAATTCTTAAAAATGAACGAACCTATGAATTAGAAAAAAAAATAAGTTCAATTAAAGAAGTAATTTCTCTAATTAAAGAATGATTAAAGCAAAAGCATTATTAAATTATTTAACAAGTAAAAAAATTTATTTTTATACTGGTGTTCCTGATAGTATTTTAAAAAACTTTACAAATTTAATTGATAAAAAAAAAAAATTATTAAATATTAAGGCTGTTAATGAGGGTGCTGCAGTAGCTATGGCTGTAGGAAATTATCTTAGCACAAAAAAAATACCCTGCGTTTATTTCCAAAATTCTGGCCTTGGGAATGCAATTAATCCATTAGTATCAATCGCAAGTTCAAAAGTTTATTCTATTCCTTTATTTTTAATTATAGGATGGAGAGGTGCACCATCAATAAAAGATGAGCCTCAACATGTTTTAAAAGGTCAAATAACTCCTAATTTACTTAAACTAATGAAAATTAAGTATGCAGTTATTAAAACAGAAAAAGATTTTGTAAAAATTGGGAAAATTCTAAGAGAGTCAAAAAAAAAAAATTGTACTGTAGCTATCTTGATTAAAATGAATTCCTTAAAAAATGATGTTAATAAAAAAATTAAAAAAAATAACACCAAAGGACTCAGAAGAATATATTTTATTGAAAAACTTTTAAATATTGTTCCAAAAAATATGAAAATTATTTCAACAACTGGATATACTTCTAGAGAACTTAACTATTTGCGAAAAAGAAATAAAAACTATCCAATTAAGGTTTTTTATATGGTTGGAGGCATGGGGCACTCTTCAATGGTTTCTTTAGGAGTTGCAATTAAAAAAAAAGTTGTTTGTTTAGATGGTGATGGCTCGCTACTGATGCATATGGGTTCAATGAGATCAGTGGGATATTATGGAAACAAAAACTATAAACATATCTTGCTTAATAATGGATGTCATGAGTCTGTTGGTGGTCAAATAACGACCTCAACTGGAATTGATTTTAAAAAATTAGCTCAAAGTTTAGGTTACAAAGGGTATTTTTTTATAAACTCTAAGATAAATATTGAAAAAAAAATTAAATCTTTTTTAAATTCTAATGGTCCTACTTTATTAGAAGTAAAAATCAAAATAGGATCTATTGAAAATTTGGGAAGGCCCAGTAATTTTTTAAATATTAAAAATAGATTTATGAAATAATTTATATGAATAAATATTCTCCATCAAAACTTATTGATTTAAAAAGTTATTTAAATCAAAAAAACTATAAAAAGATTTTTATATTGGTTGGAAATAAATCATTCAAAAAATTAGAAATTAAAAATCAAATTGAAAAATATTTATTGGATAAAACAATCTATTATTATGAAAAAAAACAACCATATCCAGAATATAATGAATTAATTAAGATAACAAAAAAATTAGATGAATATAATCCTGATCTTATAATAGCAATTGGAGGTGGTTCTGTAATTGATTATGCAAAAATAGCGAATATTTTAAAATTAGATGAAAATCTAAAATCGAAAATAAGATTAAACAAAATTAAATTTAATAAAAAATATAATCTATTGGCAATTCCAACAACCGCAGGATCGGGTGCAGAAGTAACAGCAAATGCGGTTATATATATTGATAAAATTAAATATTCTTTAGAAAACGAGAATATAAAGCCTGATTATTTTTTTTTAATACCTGAATTAATAAATATTGGAACAAAAAAAATTAAGGCTTCAGCTGGTTTTGATGCAATATCTCAATCAATAGAGTCTTTAATTTCTACAAAATCTAATTCTGAAAGTGTATTTTTTGCAAAAAAATCATTAATCATATCTGTAAATAATTATCTGGATTACATAAACAAACCCAACTTAGATAATGCTTTTAAAATGAGTGTTGCAGCAAATTTGTCAGGAAATGCTATAAGCATTTCAAAAACTACAGCTCCTCACGCTGTATCTTATCCTTTTACATCTTTATTTGACGTTAGCCATGGACACGCGGTTGCTTTAAATTTAACAAAGTTTTTAAAATTTAATTATAAAAATATTGCACACTCAGTTTGTGATTTCAGTCTTTTGGATAGATTTAATCTGATTTTTGAAATCACAAAAACTAAAAATATTAATGAATTATCTGCGTTATTAAATTCTTTAGCAAAAAAAACTCAAATGGAGCTAAGTTTTAACAATTTGGGAATCAATATTGAAAGTGATTTAGAAAAAATTTTAAATGGTGTAAATGATATGAGATTAAAAAACAACCCAATACAAATTACTAAAAAGGATCTTCCAAAAATTATATTAAATTAATTTTGCAATGAAAAAAATAATAAAATTTTCAAAAAATATTGAGGATATATTTGATATCAAAAAAAACTTAATTAAAGAAAACAATATTAATTTAAAAAAAACTCTAAAAATAAATAACGAATTTAAAAAATTAAAGAAAAGAAAAAAATGTATTATTTGTGGTTATAAATTAGAAAGCGAAGATTTTATATCCCATAAAGTTTCATATGTTATTTGTAAAAAATGTAGCCATTTAAATGGTAAACATGTCATGCATAAAAAATTTAATGAAAAGATATACTCATCTAACAAAGGTAAAAATTATTCATATTTATATACAAAGCTATTTTTAAAAAGATTACAAAAAATCTATAACCCCAAATTAAAATTTATTAAAAACTCTATTAGAGAAAAAATTAAAGTTTTGGATTTTGGATGTGGTGCGGGTCATTTTGTAAAAGCTTGTGAAGATAATGGTATTGTTGCAACAGGCATAGATCCAAATAAAGAATTAATTAAAACTGGTAATAAATATTTAAAAAAAAATAAAATAAAATCATTAAATATTAAAAAAAGTATTGAAGAAATAAAGTCAACAAATTCTAATTTAATTTCGTTAATTTTTGTGCTCGAGCACTTAGAAAATCCAAATGAAATATTTGCCGCTTTTAAAAAATCACAAGCAAAATATTTATTTGTTGCAGTTCCCTTATTTTCATTTTCTGTTTTTATTGAAAATGTATTTCCAAAAGTATATCCAAGACAACTTGGAGGTGCACATACAAATTTATATACTAATGAATCGCTCAATTTTATAGCTAAAAAATATAGATTAAAAATAATAAGTGAATGGTGGTTTGGCTCTGACTTTAGTGATTTGTATAGAAGTATGCTTACTTCATCTAATTATAAAACAAATATATATAAAAAAAAACTTGATAAATTTTTACTGAAAAATATCAATAAGTTTCAAAAAATATTAGATGAGTCTAAATTATCTTCTGAGGTTCATCTAATATTTAAAAAAATTTAATAAAATAATTATGAAGTTGTTAACCAGTTGTATTATAATTTAAAATAAAATGTTTTTTTTTAATAAATTCAAAATTAAACTAAATAATATTTCATTTAAATCTAACAAAAAAAATTTATTTTTAGTAATCCGTAAATCTCCAGCAGAGTATGACTTTATTGCTTACATATTGAATGAATTAAAAGATCAGTTTAACATTTTCACAATTTTCAATAATAAAATATCTTACTCATTATTAAAAACTAATAAATTTTTATTTAATAATTGGAAAAATACTAGTTTTGGTTATGTAATTAGTGATGGCTATAGATTTTTACCGTTAAGAATAATCATTAAATTACTTAAGAGATTCACGCCAAATGATTTTGGCGATGCTCAAATCTATTTAAATAAAAATTATTATAATCTCAAAGATCTGAAAAGAGAAATTTATATAAAAATCAAATGTCAAAATCCAAGTTTCTCAGATGACGATGTGCTTTTTTGTAGTTTTCAAAATAAGTCTGGATGGTTAGAAACTTTTAAGAGAAACAAAAATAAGATTATTTATTTTCCAGAAAAATCAAATCTTGAAGTTGTGAAAAGTAAAAATTACAAAACTAAATTATCAAAAAAAAAAATACTTTCATTATTTCCTAACAAAGACTCATATCAAAAATATAAAAACCAGATTGAATTTAATCAATATGTTTATTGTGCATTTCCCAAATTTAGTAAAGAATGGACAAAACTTTTTATAAAAAAGTCCAAAAAAAAAATTAAATATCGAGCCACTGTTTTCTACAAAACCTTAGAAACTGATTATGCTTACGATAAAAAAAAATATTTAAATCAACTTCAAGCTATAATTTTTTTGTTAAAAAAATATAAATTTTCTATAAATTTTAATTTACATCCACTTGCTAAAAAAGGTTTTGAAACATATTTTAATAATAATGAATTTCGCAATTTTAAAATATCGAAAAATAATATAACTCAAGACATCTATGATAGTGATTTGTTATTATTTAAATATGCTACAAATAGCATTTTAGATTGTATTGCATACAACAAATACCCAATAGAATTATGGTCTCTAAAAAATAAAAAATATTTTACACCATCTATTTATTCTAAAAAAAAATTAACATTAAAATGTAACAATGCTGAACAACTTGAAAATTATATTAAGGACTTTTTTAAAAAAAAGAAATATCCTAAAATTGATATGCAAAGAAAAAAATACTTTTTTGACAATAATAAAACGAAAAGTGTAATAAAAAAAATTAAAAAATTTATTTTGTCTTAAATTTTTTTTATTTAACCTTATAAATATTCTGTTTTTTAATCTCAAAAATACTATCACAGATATCCATTACACTTATATCGTGCGAAACTATTATTATAGTTTTTTTATCTTTTAATTTTTTTAAATTCTCTAGAAATTTTAGCTCTGTGTTTTTATCCAAAGAATTTGTTGCTTCATCTAATATTATTACATCTTTATTTTGATACAAAACTCTAGCTAAAGCTATTCTTTGTTTTTGACCTCCAGAAATCTTTGATCCTAATTCTCCCAACGAGGTATTCAAACCATTTTCAAGATTTTTTGTAAAATCAACTAATTGTGATTTTTCTAAAGCTGATTTTAATTTTTGTTCGTCACGATTATCATTAGAAAAACCAAGCGAAATGTTGTTATATATTGTATCATCAAATATAAAACTATTTTGAGGCACATATCCTATATTTGCTAGCCAGCTTCTGTGATCATCTAAATTATTAATATTTTGATCATCAACAAAAATTTTTCCGGAAATTGGCTTATAAAAACCAATCAATAAATTTAGTAAAGTTGTTTTTCCAGATCCAGAAGATCCTATAACTCCCACAATAGAGTTTTTCTCTATTTTGAAGTTTAAATTATTTAAAAACAACGATTTACTATCGTAGCCATAAGTAACAGAATCAAAGCTAATAAAGTTCTCAAAATTTAATTTTTTTATTTCAATACTGTCATTATCATTTTTTTTATTCAGGTCACCTATGTCGTCAAACAATTTTTTAACTATTGGAGCTGCATAAGAAATACTATTTATATAATTTATACATTTATTTGCTGTAGGTGAAATCTTAATAAATGTTAAAAAAAGCAAACCTATTTCTGGCAGATAATTTTTGATATCGAGATTATTGTTAATTGCAAAAATAAAAGCGCCAAATACAAGTAAAATAATTATTATTTCAGAAATAACTTGTGGTAAATAGCTGATAAAATATATGTACATTTTTGTTCTCGATATCTTAAATAAAATATTTTTTAGTTGGTTTGATAATGTTTTTTCTAAAAAATTAATTTTTACATCAATAATACTATTAAAACTTTCTTGAATAATCTTTAAACTTTCTGATGTATATTTAGACCTTTGTTCTCCTAATACTTTTACTTTGTTTCTAAAAATCCTTACAACAAATATATATAAAATACCTATTAAAATAATAATAAATATTACAATGTAATAATTTACAAAACTTATCATTATCAATGAAAATAAAATTATCACCACACATGATAAAAGTTCTAGGGTACCTAGCAAAATACTTTTTATAAAAATTGTAATCTCTGAATTTAGATTTGTAATTAATTTTGATGTATTTGTATTATTGTGAAATATTACATTTTTTTTTAAATATGAATAAAAAAACTCTACATCTAAACCATTGCGCAAATTAAACAGTAATTTATCTTTTAAATATTTTGAAAATACTAATAAAATATTTTTAAAAATGAAAATAAAAATTGCTGATAATCCAACGAATAATAAAAAAAATTTTTTATTTTCAAAAGTGTAAATATTGCTAATAATATTGTAAAATTTACTATCTTCTAAATCATCATAGACTAATAATTCTATAATTGGAAATATGATGCCGATGCTTAAAATTTCAAATAAAGAAATAATTACCCCCAAAGCAAAAATAAAGGATAAAAATAACTTATGTTTTGATTCTATTGATTTGAATGATCTTATTAATAATTTAATCACCTAACAATTTTTTTGATTTTAGTTTTTTATTTATATCTAAATTTAATAATATATTAGGAATTAATTCAATATATAAAAATTTTTTTCAGTGCATAAATCAAGCCAATTGAGCTATTAGTACTGGTCAGCTGCACGCATTACTGCGCTTCCACATCCAGCCTATCAACGTGGTAGTCTACCACGGCTCTATAGGAAGAACTAGTTTTGAGGTGAGTTTCCCGCTTAGATGCTTTCAGCAGTTATCTCTTCCATACTTAGCTACCCTGCACTGCAGCTGGCGCTACAACAGGTCCACCAGTGGTATGTTCAACCCGGTCCTCTCGTACTAGGGTCAACTCCTCTCAATTCTTCTACACGCATAGCAGATAGGGACCGAACTGTCTCACGACGTTCTGAACCCAGCTCACGTACCACTTTAATTGGCGAACAGCCAAACCCTTGGGACCTGCTCCAGCCCCAGGATGTGATGAGCCGACATCGAGGTGCCAAACACTGCCGTCGATATGAGCTCTTGGGCAGTATCAGCCTGTTATCCCCGGCGTACCTTTTATCCGTTGAGCGATGGCCCTTCCACTCAGAACCACCGGATCACTATGACCGTCTTTCGACTCTGCTCGACTTGTCAGTCTCACAGTCAGGCAAGCTTATGCCATTGCACTCTACGAACGATTTCTGACCGTTCTGAGCTTACCTTCGCACGCCTCCGTTACTATTTGGGAGGCGACCGCCCCAGTCAAACTACCCACCATACAATGTCTTGATACCGGATAACGGTAATCAGTTAGATGCCAAGAAAAATAAAAGAGGTATTTCACTGGTGACTCCACATAAACTGACGTCTATGCTTCAATGTCTCCCTCCTATGCTAAATATATTTTTCCTAACACCAATGTAAAGTTGCAGTAAAGGTGCACGGGGTCTTTCCGTCTAACTACGCGAACTCCGCATCTTCACGGAGAATTCAATTTCACTGAGTTGATGTTGGAGACAGCGGAGAAATCGTTACGCCATTCATGCAGGTCGGAACTTACCCGACAAGGAATTTCGCTACCTTAGGACCGTTATAGTTACGGCCGCCGTTTACTGGGGCTTCAGAAATGAGCTTGCACCCATCGCATTAACCTTCCAGCACCGGGCAGGCGTCAGACCCTATACATCCACTTACGTGTTAGCAGAGCCCTGTGTTTTTGATAAACAGTCGCTTCTCCCTGGCTTGTGCCACCTCTTTATAGTTGCCTACAAAAAGGTCTTCTTTATCCCGAAGTTACAGAAGCATTTTGCCGAGTTCCTTCAACATCATTCTCTCAAGCGCCTAAATATACTCTATTAATCCACCTGTGTCGGTTTAGGGTACGGTCTAATGATGGAGCTATTTCCTGGGACTTCTTCACGGCAAGTTCAATCCATTAAGAACTTACAACTTTTGAAATCCGTCACTACCATCTGGTTAAGGAATATTAACCTTATTTCCATCGACTACGGCTTTCGCCCTCGCCTTAGGTGCCGACTAACTCTGCGCGGATTAACCTTGCGCAGAAACCCTTGGATTTTCGGCGACGAAGTTTTTCACTTCGTTTATCGTTACTCATGTCAGCATTCGCACTTCTGATACCTCCAGGATCCCTCGCGGGTATCCCTTCGCAGGCTTACAGAACGTTCCGCTACCGCTTATAAAACTCGAAAGTTTTATAAACCCACAGATTCGGTATGTGATTTTAGCCCCGTTACATCTTCGGCGCAGAAACTCTATTAGACCGGTGAGCTGTTACGCTATCTTTAAAGGATGGCTGCTTCTAAGCCAACCTCCCGGCTGTTAAGGAATTTCCACATCCTTTCACACTTAATCACAATTTTGGGACCTTATCTGGTGGTCTGGGCTCTTTCCCTCTCGACCATGGACCTTAGCACCCACAGTCTGTCTGATGAAGAACTACGTTTAGCATTCGGAGTTTTATTAGGTTTGGTAAGAATCTCTTCCCCCTAGCCCATTTAGTGCTCTACCTCTAAACGCATATTTATTCATCGCACTACCTAAATAGTTTTCGCGGAAAACCAGCTATCTACGAATTTGGTTGGCCTTTCACCCCTTACCACAAGTCATCCAAAGACTTTTCAACGTCAACTGGTTCGGTCCTCCGGCAAGTGTTACCTTGCGTTCAACCTGCTCATGGTAAGCTCATTCGTTTTCGGGTCTAATTCATTAAACTGATCGCCCTATTAAGACTTGCTTTCGCTGCGCCTACACCTAGATGGCTTAAGCTTGCTTAATAAATTAAGTCACTGACCCATTATACAAAAGGTACGCCGTCACTCTAAAAAGAGCTTCGACTGATTGTAGGCATGCGGTTTCAGGTTCTATTTCACTCCCCTAATAGGGGTTCTTTTCACCTTTCCCTCACGGTACTAGTTCACTATCGGTCACTGAAGAGTATTTAGGCTTAGAGGGTGGTCCCCCTATATTCGAGCAAGATTTCACGTGTCCCGCTTTACTCAAGAAACTTGTTAAACATTACTTATACGGGACTATCACCCTCTGTGGTTAGCTTTTCCAAACTATTCAAATTTTTTTAACAAGTCTACTGGCCTACTCCGCTTTCGCTCGCCACTACTAACGGAATCTCAATTGATTTCTTTTCCTCCGGTTACTTAGATGTTTCAGTTCTCCGGGTTTTCTCTTTAAACCTATGTATTCAGTTTAAAGTACCACATAAAGTGGTGGGTTTCCCCATTCGGAAATTTACGGATCAAAACTTGCATACAGCTCCCCGTAACTTATCGCAGTATACCACGTCCTTCATCGGCTTTCAGTGCCAAGGCATCCGCCACACGCCCTTAAACGCTTGATTTATGCACAGAAAAAAATTCTGTGTTGAATCAAATTTTGTTGGAATGTTCATCTATTCGAACATTCATGATTGTTCATCTATTCGAACAATCGGATATAGATATTGATAATAATAAAATATTTACAAATAAAATAGCTAAGTGTTTCTTGGTGGAGGATAGCGGGATCGAACCGCTGACCTCCTGAATGCAAATCAGGCGCTCTCCCAGCTGAGCTAATCCCCCATAAATTGGTGGGCCGAGAAAGACTCGAACTTTCGACCCCACCCTTATCAAGGGTGTGCTCTAACCAACTGAGCTACCGGCCCTATGCAGAAAAGAGAAACACTACATTAAGAAGAGAAATGAGGACGGTCAACATTAACCTGTTAAATATTTAGATTAAGAAATAATCCTTAATCATCCTTAGAAAGGAGGTAATCCAGCCGCAGGTTCCCCTACGGCTACCTTGTTACGACTTCACCCCAGTCGCTGACTATACCGTGGTCAAAGGTTTTAAGCTTTGCCTTAAGGTAGAACCAACTCCCATGGTGTGACGGGCGGTGTGTACAAGACCCGGGAACGTATTCACCGCGGCGCGCTGATCCGCGATTACTAGTAATTCCAGCTTCATGTACTCGAGTTGCAGAGTACAATCCGAACTGAGGCATTTTTTTAGGATTTGCTTGATGTCGCCATCTTGCTTCCTATTGTAAATGCCATTGTAGCACGTGTGTAGCCCAACACGTAAGGGCCATGAGGACTTGACGTCATCCCCACCTTCCTCCAGCTTATCACTGGCAGTTCTTTCAGAGTGCCCAACTAAATGATGGCAACTAAAAGTAAGGGTTGCGCTCGTTGCGGGACTTAACCCAACATCTCACGACACGAGCTGACGACAGCCATGCAGCACCTGTGTTTCGTCCGGCCGAACCGAAAACTCTAATCTCTTAGAGTCGCGACGAACATGTCAAGTGTTGGTAAGGTTCTGCGCGTATCTTCGAATTAAACCACATGCTCCACTACTTGTGCGGGTCCCCGTCAATTCATTTGAGTTTTAACCTTGCGGTCGTACTCCCCAGGCGGTGTGTTTATTGCTTTCGCTGCGATACTGAAAATAAATTTCCAACATCTAACACACATCGTTTACGGCATGGACTACGAGGGTATCTAATCCTCTTCGCTACCCATGCTTTCGTTCCTCAGTGTCAGTAATGATCCAGAAAGCTGCCTTCGCAATTGGTATTCTTTCTAATATCTACGAATTTCACCTCTACACTAGAAATTCTGCTTTCCTCTATCATACTCTAGCTAAAAAGTTTTGATGGCCGTTCCAGAGTTAAGCTCTGGGCTTTCACCACCAACTTTTTTAACCACCTACGAACTCTTTAAGCCCAGTAATTCCGAACTACGCTAGGTCCCTTCGTATTACCGCGGCTGCTGGCACGAAGTTAGCCGGACCTTCTTATTCGGGTACAGTCATTTTCTTCCCCGACGAAAGAGCTTTACAACCCAAGGGCCTTCTTCACTCACGCGGCATCGCTGCATCAGAGTTTCCTCCATTGTGCAAGATTCCCTACTGCTGCCTCCCGTAGGAGTTTGGGCCGTGTCTCAGTCCCAATGTGGCTGATCATCCTCTCAAATCAGCTATTGATCACAGTCTTGGTAGGCCATTACCCCACCAACAAACTAATCAAGTGCGGGCTCATCCATCGGCGCATAAAGCTTTCTCCGTAAAGACTTATGAGGTATTAGCACAAGTTTCCTCGTGTTATTCCTCACCAAAGGGAAGATACCCACATGTTACTCACCCGTCTGCCACTAAGTATTGCTACTTCGTTCGACTTGCATGTATTAGGCGTGCCGCCAGCGTACGTTCTGAGCCATGATCAAACTCTCAAGTTTAAAAACGGCGCACACTAGCTTCCATATAAATTCTAAGAATAAAATTTATATATTGTTGAAGTGTGTACGACAAATTTTGGTAACCTTAACCGTCCACACTTCTCTTCTTAAATTTTTACAAATAAAATAGCTAATTAAGCAATTAAGCCTAATAATAAACAACTTTTCTATGTTGAGTGTGACGCTTATAGTATAAATAAATAGGAAATCAAGCTAATAGATTTAAAAAAAAAGACGAAAAACATACAAAAATCAATGTTTTTTTGCTAACTCTATGAGGTTATGAAAATTAAATTAACCAAGAAAATTAAAAATAATACTTATTTAATATCGCTACTTTCAGTATTGTTTTTCACCATAATTTTTACAAATCTTTATACATCTTATAAAGAAAAACAAGAGAACAGTTTTTTAAATTTTTTTAATAATATATATTTAAAAAAAACAATAAATTTTACAATTAGCAATCTTAATCCTAAGTTTAGTCATAAAAATTATAAAATAAAAAAAGGAGACACTTTTCAAAAAATTATTTTAAAATTAGAACTCCCTTATAAAGAAAAAGAAATAATAATTAATAACCTTTCAAAACATAAATTTATAAACAATTTGTATAAAGGACAAAAAATTAGTTTCAAATTAGATAACAGTAGGCCAAAAAAAGTAATTGAAGTATCAATCGAACAGTCAAAAACAGAATTAATCATTTTTAATCGATTGGATGGCTTAGATAAATTTGAATATAAGAAAATAAATAAAAAATTAACTAAAAAAATTAATTACAAAGAATCAATTATTAAAAATAGTTTATATGAAAGTGCAATAAATCAAAATATAAGACCAAATATAATAATTGAGTTTGCAAGGATATATGGATTTCAAATTGATTTTCAAAGAGATATTTGGAAGAATGATAGTTTTCAAATAATTTATGAAACTTTTTTAGACTCGAATGGAAAAGCTATAGAAACTGGCGAAATACTATATGCTAATTTAATTTTGCAAGGTAAAACCAATGATTTATATATATTTAAGACTAAAGACGGTAATGAACATTTCGATAAAGCAGGTAAAAGTATAAAAAAAAGTTTAATGAAAACTCCTATTAATGGTGCAAGATTATCTTCAAGTTTTGGTTTACGTAAACACCCAATACTGGGGTATACTAAAATGCACAGAGGAACAGATTTTGCAGCACCAGAAGGAACACCAATTATGGCATCAGGGGATGGAAAGATTGTAAGAGCAAGATGGTGTGGTGGTGGTGGTAATTGCATTAAAATTAAACACAATTCAACATACAGTACGGTTTATGCACACTTAAAAAATTTTGCAAAAGGAATAAAAGAAGGAAGAAGAGTCAAGCAAGGACAAACTATTGGATATGTGGGATCCACAGGTATGTCAACCGGACCTCATTTACATTATGAGGTAATAGTTAATGGAAAAAAAGTAAATTCACAAAAATTAAATTTACCTTCTGGAAAAATATTAAAAGGAAATGAAAGAAAAAAATTTGAAGTTGAAAAAATTAAATTAAATGTTCTTAAATCTGAATTGATTAGTTCTCAACCTTAACTTTTTTTAATGATTCTATAATTAAACTGTTAATGTTTTATTGATCACTATCTGTTTTTCCTTGATCAATTTCTTCTTTATCTTTAATTATTTCTTTGGAAGCTTGGCGTTTACTTATCAAATCGTCTTTCTCTCCGGCGACTCTTATGAAATGTTCAGCATGTTGAAAATAGTTTTCTGAAAGTATTTTATCACCATTTGATAATGCTTCTCTAGCCAAGCTAGAATATTTTTCTACTAATTTTGATGCATTATGATTATTTCTACCAGCATTTTTTCTAATAAAATTCGAACCATTTTGAAAATCATTTATGAGCTTTGCTACATTGTCATTGTTATTAGAATTGCTTCTATCTGAGTGATTTTTATATCTATTTCTTCTAAAATTATTTTTAAAATTTCTCATTTAGTAAGTTTAAGATCTATATTTTTGTTGAAATTATACATCTATTTTTTTTTGCCAAATCTTTAACGACTTTATTGTTATAAAAACCATTTAGTTTTAATATCTTCAAAGTTCCTTTAATCTGATTAAAACCCACCTCTAAAAACAACTTTCCATTTTCTTTTATCAAAATTGAACTTTTTTCTATTACAAGTCTAATTTTAGAGTAACCATCAATTCCTCCACTTAGAGCAGACTTGGGTTCGTGATTTTTTACATCCTTATCCAAACCAAAAAATTTATTTAACTCTATGTAAGGAGGATTAGAAACGATAACATCATATTTATCCCTGCAAAAATTGTCAATATTTGAATTGAAAAATTTAATTCTATTTTTGATGTGTTGTATTTTTGCATTATATTTTGCCAATTTTATTGCATTTTTTGAAATATCTATGCCAACTCCAGTACATTTTCTTCTTTCATTAAGTATTGAAAGAATTATACATCCAGATCCAGTTCCAATATCTAAGATTTTTTTTGCAGAATCTATATTAATTTCTTTTAAAATCTGCTCAACTAATATTTCTGTATCGGATCTTGGTATTAAAGTATTTTTATTAACTATAAATTTATTTTTCCAAAATTCTTTAAAACCGATTATATAGGCTATTGGTTCATTTTTTTTTCTTCTTTCAATAAAATTAAGAAAAAAAAATTTTTCTCTATTACTAATTTTTTTATCTAAATTTAAAATTAGTCTAGATCTATCTATTTTTAGTGCAGATGATAATAATATTTCACTATCTAAGTTAAATGTTTTAATATTATTTAATTTTAATATTTCTGATCCCTTATTAAGTATCTCTTGATAATTCATATTTGTTTAACTTAGTTTACGTAATTCTTCCTCTTGAGCTTGTAGAGTTAAATTTTCAATCATTTCTTCAAATATTTCTCCTTGCATAAAGTCTTCTAGTTTGTGCAAAGTAAGATTTATTCTATGATCAGTAACTCTTCCTTGTGGAAAATTATAAGTTCTTATTCTTTCAGATCTATCTCCCGTGCCTATCTTGCTTCTTCTATCTTTTGATCTTGCCTCATCTATCTTTTGTCTTTCTAATTCGTAAACTCTAGATCTTAGAATTTTTAATCCTTTTTCTCTGTTTCTAATTTGAGACTTTTCATCCTGTTGACTAACAACAATCCCTGTTGGGATGTGAGTAATTCTAACTGCAGAGTCTGTTGTATTTACACTTTGTCCACCTGGACCACTGCTTCTAAAAACATCAATTCTTAAATCTTTTTCTTCAATCTTTATATCAACTTCTTCTGCCTCTGGCATTACAGCAACTGTTGCAGCAGATGTATGGACTCTTCCTTGAGTTTCGGTATCAGGTACTCTTTGAACTCTATGAACTCCACTTTCGTATTTTAAAAGTGAATAAATATTTTTGCCTTTTATATTTGCTATCACTTCTTTTAATCCACCTGCTTCACTTCTTGAAATGCTAATTATTTCTAAATTCCATTTTTTTTTATGAGAAACTTTTTCATACATTTTAAACAAATCTGATGCAAATAAGCTTGCTTCCAAACCGCCTGTCCCAGCTCTTATTTCAATTATTGCATTTTTTGAATCTGCATCATCTTTTGGAAGTAAAAATAACTTAATTTTTTTTTCGTTTAATTCATTGTTCTTAGTTAAATCACTCAATTCTAGTTCGGCCATGTCTTTTATTTCTTTATCACCACTACTATCGTTAATTAATTTTTCTAAATCTTTTTTATTTTTATTAAAATTTAGATATTTATCTGCATAACTTATTATTTCATTAAGATCAGAATATTCTTTAGATTTTATTGCAAATAGTTTTTTATCTATATTTCCAGAAGACAGTTCAACTTCAAGATTCTTGTGCCTTAATATTAACTCTTCAACTTTTTTTACCGGGATCATTAAGTTTTTTTTTCAATTTCTTCAGATTTTTTTTCAACTAATTTAACTACTTTTGAAATAATTTCCTCATTACCTAATTTTTCAGTTTGAACCCCTCTCAAATAAAGCATGTTGCTATTTTTGCCACCTCCAGTTACACCAATGTCTGTTTGAGCTGCCTCGCCAGGGCCATTAACAACACATCCTATAATAGAAAGGGTTATTGGAGTTTTAATATGAGACAATTTTTCCTCTAAAATTCTTACAGTCTCTATAACTTGAAATCCCTGCCTAGCACATGAAGGACAAGATATTATTTTAACACCCCTATTCCTTAGATTCAATGATTTCAAAATTTCATTTCCAACTTTGACTTCTTCAACTGGATCATCGGAAAGTGAAACTCTAATAGTATCTCCAATGCCGTCTAATAATAAATTTCCTAATCCAATAGAAGATTTTATACTTCCAGGAAGAAAACTTCCTGCTTCAGTAATTCCTAGATGAAGTGGATAGTCTGTAAGATTTGAAAGCTCTCTATATGCTTTTATTGACAAAAAAACGTCTGAAGACTTAACGCTTATTTTAAAATTAAAAAAATCTAAATCTTCTAAAATTTTTATATTTCTAATTGCACTTTCTACTAGAGCTTCAGGACAAGGTTCTTTAAATTTTTCCAAAATGTCTTTTTCTAATGAACCGGCATTTACTCCTACTCTTATAGAGCAATTATTATCTTTTGCTGCAGAAATAACTTGTGCAATTTTACCTTTATCACCAATATTACCAGGATTTATTCTTAAACAATTTGCTCCATTCTCTGCGGCCTCTATGGCTCTTTTAAAATGAAAGTGAATATCGGCAACTACTGAAATAGGGGAATGCTTTGTAATTTCTTTTAAAGCACCAGTTGATTCTTCATCTGGACAAGAAACTCTTACTATATCACATCCAACTTCTGAAATTTTATTAATTTGATTTAAAGTTTCTTTAACATTTTTTGTCAAAGTATTTGTCATAGACTGAACTGAAATTGGGTTATTTCCACCGACTTTAACATTCCCTACTTTAATAACTTTTGTGACTCTTCGCTTTATATCTCTAAAAGGTCTAATACTCATGATTTTGATTTATTTTTCTAAATTAAATTCTTTGTGTAAAGCTATTATTGCTTTATTTAAATTTTTTCTATTCACTAATACTGATATTTTAATTTCTGATGTTGAAATTACAATAATATTTATATTTTTTTTTGCTAAGGCATTAAACATTCTATAAGTTACACCTGGAGTAGTAATCATTCCAACTCCTATAATAGATACTTTTGAAACTTTGCTGTCTACAATAATTTTTCTAAAACTAATTTTTTTGCTTTTTTTTAATAACTTTTGAGTTTTATTTAAATTTTCAGATTTGATTGTAAAAGTTAAGTCTGTTTCTTTTCCATTGGGCGATATATTTTGAACAACCATATCAACATTTATAGAGTTTTTATAAAGAGGTTCAAATATAGCGGCTGCAATACCAGGTTTATCTTTTACTCCAATTAAAGTTACTTTTGCATCATTTTTTGTAAAAGATATTCCTCGAATTATTTTACTGCTAAAAATATTTTTTCTTTTTGTAATTAAAGTTCCTAAAGATTTTTTAAATGAAGATTTAACTTCAATATTAATTCTATTTAATCTAGCGTCTTGAATTGAGTGTGGCTGCATGACTTTTGCTCCACTAGAAGCCATCTCAAGCATTTCTTCATATGAAATTACTTTTATTTTTTTTGCTTTTTTAATTGTATTTGGATCGCTAGTGTAAACTCCATCAACATCTGTATATATTATACATTTTTCTGCTCTAAAAAATCTTGCAAGCATTATAGCACTAGCATCAGTCCCTCCTCTACCAACTGTAGTTATTCTATTTTCAGAATTAATGCCTTGAAAACCTGCAACAATAGGAATCCCACCTAATTTTAAATATTTTATAATATTTTTTTTATATATTTTTTGAATTCTTGAAGAAGAATGTTTTCCTTCTGTCAAAATTGGAATTTGCCAACCCAGCCATGACCTAGATTTATATCCTAAATGATTTAACCGTCCTGCAATCAATGAACATGACATTTGTTCTCCAGCAGAAACCAGAACATCATACTCATCTGATACAAATTCATTAGAAATTTTCTTTGATTTTTTTACTAAATCATTTGTTACTCCACTCATTGCAGAAGAAACAACAATCACTTTATATTTCTTTTGAACGTATGAAATAATTATTTTTGAAACTTTTTTTATTCTATCTGTTGAGCCTACAGAGGTCCCTCCAAATTTTAGTACTACAATTTTCATTGATCTTAATTTTTTTATTTAAATAAATTATGTTGATAAAATACATCTTAATTGTAATGTCAACTATCAATCAATTATGAGCACTATAAATAAAAAAGAAATTGAAAAATTTTCAAAAATAGCTGATGAATGGTGGAATATAGAAGGAAAGTTTAAACCTTTACATAAATTTAATCCTTTAAGAATAAAATACATTAAGGAAAAAGTAGTAGAGCACTATAATATAAATTCAAAATTAGAACCTTTAAAAAATATTGAACTTTTAGATATTGGTTGTGGTGGAGGCCTTTTATCTGAGCCAATGAGTAGATTGGGAGCAAAAGTTACAGCAATAGATGCTTCTCAAAAAAATATAGACGTAGCAAATTATCATTCTAAAAAAAATAACTTAAAAATTAATTATTTATGTTCCTCACCTGAAAAGATTAATTTAAATAAAAAATTTGATGTAATATTAAATATGGAAATTGTTGAACATGTAGATAATTTAAATTTTTTTTTAAAAAAAAGTTCCTTATTATTAAAAAAAAATGGTTTAATGTTTGTAGCGACTATAAACAAAACACTTAAATCTTATATTTTTGGCATAGTTGGAGCAGAGTATATTTTAAGATGGCTACCAATAGGAACTCATGATTGGAATAAGTTTGTCCAGACAGAAAATTTGATTAATATAGCAAAAAAAAATAATTTGGAATTAAAACAATTAGACGGAGTTAGTTTCAATATATTTAAAAACGAATGGCTAATATCAAAAGATAAATCCGTAAATTATATAACACAGTTTAAAAAAAATTAATTTTCATTATCATTAAACCAAGGAATGATTTCTGCTTCTATTCCTTCTTCGGATAGATCTTTAATTTCATCAGCAGATGCTTTTCCATAAATTCCTTTTTCTTTTTTTTTGTTATTATAATGAATGGATCTTGCCTCATAAGCAAAATTATTACCCACATAATCAAAATTATCTTTTATGAATTTTTTATATTCTTTTAATTTATTTTTAATTTCTAAATTTTTTTTTTTATTTAAATTAATATTTTTGTTATTTATTATGGATGGTGCCATTAAAGATTTTTCTATATTAATAGAATTACATTCAGGACAATTTAAAAGTTTTGATTTTAGCAGTTTTTCATACTCTTTAGATGATGCAAACCAACTATCAAAATCTTGCGTACAGCTTATGCAAAAAAGTTTATACTTAATCATACTTATAATTTAAATATTTAATGAATTGTTTCAATGCTATTAGGTCCTATAGTCTGAATTTATTTCAATATACTTTTTAGTTAAATCCATTGTGTAAGAAATAAATTCTTTATTTCCTTTATTTAAATTTACTATTATATCTATTTTTTTTTCTTTCATATAATCTGCAGCTTCATTTTCATTATAAGATGAAGATAGTTTTCCATTTTCAATAATTGAAATCTTGCCAAATTTAATAGATAATTTATTAGGATTTAAATCAACATTTGATTTACCAATTGCCATAATTATTCTTCCCCAGTTAGGATCTTCGCCAGCAATAGCTGTTTTTACCAATGGAGAATTTGCAATAGAAAAACATATTTTTTTTGCTTCTTCTTCTGTTTTGCAATTTTTTACTTTTATTGTAACAAATTTTGATGCGCCTTCACCATCTGCTGCTACTCTTTTTGCAAGATTTAA
Source organism: uncultured Pelagibacteraceae bacterium (assembly GCA_902588595.1). Lineage (GTDB taxonomy): Bacteria > Pseudomonadota > Alphaproteobacteria > Pelagibacterales > Pelagibacteraceae > Pelagibacter. Next base: position 20,747 of record CACIPT010000006.1, read on the forward strand.
AAGAACATTAAATAAAGCTGAATTAAATTCAGTTAATTTTTTATCTTTTTCATTTTTTAATTGAGAGTTTGCGACTTTCCCTGTGGCAAAAATAGAAACCATATCATTTGTGCTTGTGTCACCATCACAAGAAATAGCATTAAATGTTTTTTTAATATTTTGTTTTAATAGTTGTTTTAAGATAGTGGAGGAAATTGTAGCATCAGTAAATATAAATCCCAATGTTGTTGCCATATTAGGAAAAATCATTCCAGACCCTTTTGCAATTCCATAAATCTTTATTGGTTTATTTCCAATATGGCATTCTTCCATTGCAACTTTTGGTTTTAGATCAGTTGTTAAAATACCCATTGATGCTTTCATCCATATATATTTATTTTGTGTATATTTAATTTTTTTTATTAAATCTGGAATGCTTTTTTTAATTTTTTCTGTGGGAAACTTTTCTCCAATTGTGCCTGTACAAGCAAATAAAATTTCATTTGATTCAATTTTTTCAGGTTTTTCTTCATCACTTTTTTGCTTTAGTGTTAATTCTTCTGACAGTTTTTCTGCTAAAATCTTTAGTCCTTTATAGCCATCTTTTCCTGTAAAAGCATTTGCATTTCTTGTATTGATAAATAAAGCTCTAATTTTTTTTTTATTAATTTTATAATTCCACTTTATATTTTCTGATATTAATTTCGATTGAGTGTAAACGGAAGCATAAGTAGCTCCATTTCTAAAGTAAAACATAACAACATCATCTCTTTTATTTGAATATAAGTTTGCACAAATTGTTGATACAGATAAACCATCAATATGATCAAGGTCTTGAAAATCACCCATTTTAGAGTTTTTGCTTATTGTATTAAAAAAATTATTTAAATTAATTACCATGCTATTTAAAAATCTGATTTAGCTACTATATTAAACCTTAAATTAAAATTATAAAATAATATACTTATTAAATGCTCAATCCACTAAATTTTATATCAAGAATCATTAAATCTAGTAACCAAAAAGAACTAGATAGGTTAAACAAAATCGCAAAAAAAATTAATGATTTAGAAGAAGAAACAATAAAACTAAAAGATAATTTTTTTCCACTAAAAACTAAAGAATTTATAGAACAAATTGCAAATGGTAAACCTCTGGATAAAATTCTTCCTGAGGCATTTGCCCTGGTGAGAGAAGCGTCTAGAAGAATAAATAATGAACGTCATTTTGATGTTCAAATTATAGGAGGAATTGTTCTTCATGAAAATAAAATAGCAGAAATGAAAACAGGGGAAGGGAAAACTTTAACAATAACTTTAGCTGCATATTTAAATGCATTATCAAAAAAAGGTGTACATATAGTTACTGTTAATGACTATCTTGCAAAAAGAGACTGTGAAAATATGAAAAGTATTTATAATTTTTTAGGTCTAACATGTGGTTATATAAATAACGATCAAACTGATGAAGAGAGAAAGTTTAACTATAATTGCGACATTACTTATGCCACAAATAGTGAATTAGGTTTTGATTATCTTAGAGATAATATGAAATTTTCATTTGAGTCTATGGTTCAACGTGGCCATAACTATGCAATAGTAGATGAAATTGACTCTTGCTTAATTGATGAAGCAAGGACACCATTGATTATTTCTGGAGGTGCTGAAGATAAAACAAATCAATATTTAGCTATAGATAAATTAATTAATAAATTAAAAAAAAGTGATTTTGAAATTGACGAAAAAGATAAAAATGTTCTGCTAACAAACCAAGGTATAGATAATATAGAAAAAATTTTGTCAAATGCTGGAAAGTTAAAAAATAATAATTTTTATGATCCAGATAATTTACATTTGGTTCACTATGTTAATCAGGCTTTACGAGCAAATCATTTATTTTCTAATGGCAAGGATTATATTGTCAAAGATGGACAGGTAGTAATAATTGATGAACAAACCGGAAGACAATTACCAGGAAGAAGATTTGGAGATGGGCTTCATCAAAGTATTGAAGCAAAAGAAAGAGTTGAGGTTCAAAATGAAAACCAAACACTTGCATCAATAACATATCAAAACTATTTTAAACTTTATGTAAAACTTGCAGGCTGTACTGGAACAGCTGCTACTGAATCTGAAGAATTTTTTGAAATTTACAAACTTTCTGTAATTGTAATTCCTACAAATAAAAAAATGATAAGGCATGACTGGAATGACCAAATATTCAGATCATTAAAAGAAAAAGACTCAGCAATTGTAAAAAAAATAAAAGAATGCAATAAAAAGGGTCAACCATTATTAGTATTTACTGCAAATATAAATAGATCAGAGCATTATTCTGAACTACTAAAAAAAGAAGGAATAAAACATACAGTACTAAATGCAAAAAACCATGAAAGAGAAGCAGAAATTATTGCGAATGCAGGTAAAAAAAATTCAGTAATAATAACAACAAGTATTTCTGGTAGAGGTGTTGACATTAAATTAGGTGGAAAAACACAAACAGTAAATAATGAGAAAGAAGAAATAAAATCTTTAGGTGGTTTATTTGTAGTTGGCACTGAAAGAATGGAAAGCCGAAGAGTTGATAATCAAGCTAGAGGGCGTTCGGGAAGACAGGGTGACCAGGGTAATTCGATATTTTTTGTAAGCCTTGAAGATGATTTAATGAGAATTTTTGGTTCAGATTCAATGAATAATATACTTGAAAAACTTGGTCTAAAAGATGGCGAAAGTATTGATCATCCCTGGATTAATAAAGCGTTGGAAAGAGCACAGCAAAAAGTAGAGGCCAGAAATTTTGATATAAGAAAAACTTTGTTAAAATTTGACAATGTTCTTAATGATCAAAGGAAAGTTATATTTGGTCAAAGAAATAATATAATTGGAAGTGAAAATACATTTGAATATTCTGATAAATTTTTAGATGAAATGCTTACTAAATTAAAAGAATTAAAAAAATTAAATTTATCAAAAGATAAAAATAGCGAATATTCTATTCAATTAAAATCTATTTTGGGCAAATCATTTGAAGATAACGAATTTAATTTAATTTTAAATTTAAATGATGAGGATTTTGAAAAAGAAATTAAAAATAAATTTTCTAAAAAAAGAGAAAAGAGAGAAGAAATGTTAGGTAAAGATCAATCTTTAGGATTAGAAAAAAGAATATTGTTACAACTTATTGATCAAAATTGGAAATCCCATATTCAATATTTGGAACAATTAAGAGGAGTTATTGGATTAAGATCTTATGGTAATAGAGATCCATTAATAGAATATAAAAAAGAAGCTTTCTCTTTATTTGAAAATTTACTAAACAAATTAAAATCAGATTTGATTACTATACTACTAAATCTTACAATTGTTGAAAAAATCGAAGAAAAAAAAATTGAACCTACTAAAATTGATCAAAAATATGTTGGGAAAAAAATGAGTAGAAATGAGCCTTGTTTTTGTGGATCGGGAAAAAAATATAAGCGTTGTTGTGGTGCTTTATAAAAGATACAAAAATATCAATAAAATTAAAATTATTAAAGAAGCTAAAATATAATTTTTATTTTTTAAAAACTTATTAATAAATTTGTCAACTAAGCTAGTTTTCATTAATAAACTATCTGATATTTTATTTTTACTAGCAAATCCTCTATCTCTACCAATAGATAAAAACTTGTTTTTTCTTTGTAATAATATTTCTTCTTTATCCATATTTATAAAAAAATCTAAATTTTTTCTGATTGCATTTCTGACGTTGTCTATAATTAAATCTTTGTCTCTATGTGCGCCCCCCAAAGGCTCAGAAATTATGTCATCAATAATTTTTAAATCATAAAGATCCTTGGAAGATAACTTCATTGCTTCAGAAGCTTCTAAAGTTTTTTTTGGATCTCTCCATAATATAGTTGCACAACCTTCTGGGGATATAACTGAATAGATTGCATTTTCTAACATTAAAACTTTATTAGAAGAAGCAAGTGCAATAGCCCCTCCAGATCCTCCTTCACCAATAATGATTGAAATTGTGGGAACTGTTAATTCCATGCAGCACTCAATTGATTTTGCAATAGCTTCTGCTTGGCCTCTCTCTTCTGCTCCAACTCCTGGATAGGCTCCAGGGGTATCAATAAAAGAAATTATTGGGATTTTAAATTTATTTGCAAGCTTCATTAATCTTATAGATTTTCTATAACCTTCTGGCCTCATCATTCCAAAATTTCTTTCAATTCTTGTTTCTAAATCTTCACCTTTTTCTTGTCCAATTATTAATACTGATTTTTTTTCAAATTTTGCAAACCCACATATTACAGATTTATCTTCACCGTAAAATCTATCTCCAGAAAGAGAAATAAAATCTTCAAAAATATTATCAATAAAGTACTTTGCCTTAGGTCTATCCTCGTGTCTTGCAACAAGTGTAGTTTGCCAAGAGTTCAAATTAGAATAAATATTTTTAAGCCTAGAGTCTATTTCGTTTTGAAGGTTTGAAATTTTTGTTGTGTCAACTTCTGACAACCCTTCTTGATTATAAGGGTCTTTAAGCTTATCTAGCTCTAATTCTAAATTTTTAATTTCAGTCTCAAAATTTAAATAATTTTTCATATTTTTCTTATTAGTGTTTATAATGCAAAAAAGGGCAAGAAAATGATAATAATTTTAAAATTATTAATTATAAATTGACTATTTTACTGCCAAAAAGTTATATTAAACTCCTAAAAGACTTTTGCAACAATAATAATGAAAGAAAAATATCAAAAAATCAAAAACTTATCAGTTTCAGAAAATTTAGCAAATTTCATAAATAATGAATTATTGCCAGGAACAAAAATTAATAAAGAAAGATTTTGGAAAGATTTTAATAAATGTGTTCATGAACTTGCACCAATAAATAGAAAATTACTTCAAAAAAGAGAAAGATTACAAAAAGCTATTGATGCATTTCATATAGATGAACAAAATAGTAAATTAAATTTAAAAAAATACACTGAATTTTTAACAAAAATTGATTATTTAAAAAAACCTGGAAAAAATTTTAAAATCAAAACTAAAAATGTTGATTTAGAAATATCAAATATATGTGGTCCACAATTAGTTTGTCCAGTTTCAAATGCAAGATTTTTATTGAATGCTGCTAATGCAAGATGGGTAAGTTTGTATGATAGTTTATATGGAACTGATGTAATTCCAGAAACCTATGGGGCTGTAAGAGGAAAAACTTATAATCCAATAAGAGGAAAAAAAGTAATAGAATATGCCCGTAATCTATTAGATAAATATGTACCTTTGAAAAATAAAAGTTGGAAAAATTTAACAAAAGTTCCACAAGTAATAAATAATAAAATAAATTTAAAACTTAAAAATTCCAATCAATTTGTAGGTTATAAAAAGAAATCAAACAAATTAACTTCTCTTCTATTTGTTAATAACAATCTTCATATAGATATTTTATTTGACCAAGATGGGCAAATGGAAATTAACAATCCAGATGGTAATCAAGACATAATTAAAATACACGATATTTTTTTAGAATCTGCAATATCTACAATTTGTGACCATGAAGATAGCGTCGCCGCTGTAGATGCTGAGGATAAAGTTTTAGGATATAGAAATTGGCTTGGTTTAATGAAAGGAAATTTAAAAGTAGAATTTACAAAAAATGGAAAAAAAAAATTAAGAAAATTAAATCCAGACCGAAACTATATTTCTGCAAATGGAAAAAAAATTAGACTACATGGAAGATCTTTGTTGTTAAATAGAAATGTGGGTCATCTTATGACAAATCCTGCTATTCTTTTAAAAGACGGATCTGAATGTCCCGAAGGTATACTTGATGCTTTTGTAACTTCTCTTGCATGCTTGCATGACTTTAAAAAAAAAGAAAATTCCAGAGTTAATTCTATTTATATAGTTAAACCCAAAATGCACGGTTCTGAAGAATGTGATTTTACTAATTTAATTTTTGATAATGTTGAAAAAGTTTTAAATTTAAAAAAAAATCAAATTCTTTGTGGTATTATGGACGAAGAAAGAAGAACTTCAGTTAATTTAAAAGAATGTATAAGAGCTTTAAAAAATAGAGTTTTCTTCATCAATACAGGATTTTTGGATCGAACTGGAGACGAAATTCACACATCCATGGAAGTTGGTCCGATGATCAAAAAAGGTGATATGAAATCATCAAAATGGATTCAAGCTTACGAAAATAATAATGTAGATGTTGGATTAGCGTGCGGTTTTTCTGGCAAGTGCCAAATAGGCAAAGGCATGTATCCTGCCCCTGATTTGATGAGTGAAATGATGAAACAAAAAATTTCTCACCCTTTATCAGGAGCTAATTGTGCATGGGTACCATCGCCAACTGCTGCTGCATTGCACGCAATCCATTATCATGAAATTAATGTATTTGCTAAACAAAGAGAATTATCAAAAAGAAAATCAGCTAAGCTATCTGATCTGTTAACCATTCCAATAGCAAAAGAAACTAACTGGTCAATAAAAGAAATTACAAAAGAATTAAAAAATAATGCACAAGGTATTTTAGGTTACGTAGTTAGATGGGTAGATCAATCTGTTGGCTGTTCAAAAGTACCGGACATTAATGGAATTGGTTTAATGGAAGATAGAGCTACCTGTCGAATAAGTAGTCAACATATTGCTAATTGGCTACACCACGGAATATGTAGTAAAAAACATGTTTTAGAAATTATGAAAAAAATGGCTAAAGTTGTTGATAATCAAAACCTAAGGGATCCAAGTATGAAAGGATATTCTCCTTACAAATCAATGTCAGACGACTTTAGTAAATCAACTGCTTTTATAGCTGCTTGCGAACTTGTTTTTCATGGAAAAACCCAGCCTTCTGGCTATACTGAACCAATTCTTCATCTTAACAGACTACTTAAAAAAAATTAATCTTTTTTTTCTGAAAAACTTTTTCTATTTTTAAATGCTGATATCAGAGTACCATCATCCAAATTTTCAATTTCGCCTCCAATAGGCAAACCCTGTGCAAGTTTTGAAATTTTTACATTAGTATTTTTTAAACTATCTTGAATATAAAATGCAGTTGTTTGACCTTCTACTGTTGCACTTGTTGCTAAAATAACTTCCTCAATATTATCTTTCTTAACTCTTTCAACTAAAGAATTAACCAATAAGTCTTCTTTTTTTTGATTATTCGAAGATGAAACTGTTCCACCAAGAATATGAAAATAGCCTTGGTAAACACTAGAACTCTCTATACTCCATTGATCAGCTATATTTTCTACAACACAAATTTTATTATATTTATTTTTGTTGTTTTCGCAGTTATTACATCCATTAGAGTTAGATTTTAGAGAACCACAAATTTTGCATCTTGATATGTTTTTATAAACTTCTGCTAAAACTTTTGCCATAGGTTTAATTAATTCTTCCCTATTATTAATTAATTTTAAAACTATTCTTTTTGCCGACTTGGGTCCTAGTCCTGGAAGCTTAGAAATTAATTTAATTAATTCATCAATTTCAGAAATATTTTGCATTCAAATTATAAAGGCCACTTAAAATCTGGTATTCCAAATCCGCCTGTTGCTTTAGAGATTTCTTCAGATGTTTTTGTTTTTAATTGAGATTTTGCATTATTATGTGCTGCTTTAATTAAATCTTCTATGATTGCTTTATCTTCTTTTAAGATTTCTTGTGAAATATCTAAATTCACAAGTTCTCCATTGCCATTAAGTGTAATTTTTATTGAATTTCCACCAGATATACCAGTTACATTTATATTTTTTATTTTCTCTTGGCTTTCTTTCATCTTGCTTTCAAGCTCTTTAGCCTTATCTATAATTTTACTAAAATCTGTCATTATTCAGTATCAGTTAATTTTATATTAATTAATTCAGCATCAGGAATAGATTCAATAACTTTTTTATAAATATTTCCTTTTTTTGCATCTTCAATCATTTTTAATCTATCAAGATTTTTTTTATTTTTTTTTGATAACTGTCCAATCTCTTTTGAAAAAGCTATTATCCATCTTTGGCCAGTCCATTCATTTAGTTTAAAAGATAATTCTTTAACAAAATTTTTGTCTAAATTTTCATTAAATGAAATTTCAATTCTATTATCTATAAAACTTACAAGACTAACGTTTGTTTCGAGTTCATATTTTAATTTTAACTCTTTTTTTTGATTACATAAATTAATTAATTCTTCAAAATTTTTTATTTCAAGTTTTTTTAATTTTGTTTCAATTTTTATTTCTGGTTTTGAAGTTTGTTCTTGAGAAAAATTTTTAATTTGGCTTATAGTTTTTTTTTTAATTTCGACGCTATCTTCTTCTTTGTTTGTTTGAATTTCTTCACTTTTGCTATGGTTATTTAAATTTTTTTCATAATTTAACTCTACATAATTTTCGTTTCTAGAAACTTTCTCTTCTTTAAGATATAACAATCTTATCAAAAACATTTCCATGGACAAATTTTGATTTGAAACAATATCTAGTTCACTTAATGTTTTAATTGTAAACTGCCAAAATAATAATAAGACCTCTGGTGTAATTTCTTTTGATATTAGTTCTATTTCTCTAAATTCTTTATCGTTGAGAGAAAAGTTTGTTCCGTCTAGTTTTATAGATAAAATATTTTTTATGTAATACAAAATTTCTAAAAAATCATTTAAAAATATTTTAGGTTCAACTCCCTGGTTATAAATTGATCTATAAATATTTATCACTTCTTTTTCATCGCCTTTAAAAAGATATTTAAACAAATTTATAAGGTGACTTTTGTCAAAATAGCCAAATATTTTTTGTGCTTCCTTTAAGTTAAGTTCAGATTTTTCATTTTGACTTAACAATGCTCTATCAAGCAATGAAAGGGCATCTCTAACTGATCCTTCTGATATTTTTACAATCAATTTTAAAGCTTCATCATTTATTTTTCCTTTTTCATTATTTTTAACTTCTTTTATAAATTTAAATAATTCTTGAGAATTTATTCTTGATAGATCAAATCTTTGACATCTTGAAACAATTGTTACTGGTACTTTTTTAATTTCAGTTGTTGCAAATATAAATTTCAAATATTCTGGTGGCTCTTCTAAAGTCTTAAGTAGTGAGTTCCAAGCTTGACGCGATAACATATGACACTCATCTAAAATATATATCTTATACTTTGATGATGTTGGCGCGTATCTAGAAAATTCTATCAGCTCTTTTGTGTTTTCCACAGAGCTACGACTAGCAGCATCAAGTTCAAATATATCTATATGATTTGAATTGCTGATTGCTTCACAGTTTTCACAAAAATTATCTTCACATAAATTTTCTATTCCATTCTTACAATTTAGTGATTTAGCAACGATCCTTGCTATGGTCGTTTTTCCAACTCCTCTGATACCTGTGAATAAATATGCATTAGCTGATCTATTATGTTTAATAGAATTATAAATTGTCTCAGCAATTACCTCTTGGCCAATTAAGTCTTTGAATGTTTTTGGTCTATATTTTAAAGCTAAAACTTTTGAATTTTTGTTCATAAAAAAACTATATTAGGAGACTAGAACCTGGATAACTGTCTTTACGATTGCTTCCGTTAGGATCTGGTCGGTTTCAAGCAGTGTCCACCTCTAGCCTCCAATATCTATTATAACAGTAAAGATTCTTATTCTACAACAAAAGTAACAAATTATTTGTCCCTATATTTGTCAGCTTCAAAAACACCCAGAACGTGCATATCATCACAATGAAGACCTAATTCTTCCAATGAATTTTTTACTTTTGGCTCTTCAATATGACCATCAAGCTCACACAAAAAAAAATAAGAAGAAAAAGAATTTTTTTCTGGAAAACTTTGTAGTTTAGTTAAATTTACACCATTAAGAGTAAAACTTCCTAATGCACTATAAAGTGCACCTGCTTTGCTTTTTAATTTAAATAATAAAGATGTTATATATTTATTTTTTTTAAATTCAGGCTGAAAAATATCTTTTTGCATAACCAAAAATCTAGTTGCATTTTCTTTTTCATCTTGAATATTTGAATCTAAAATTTGCAAGTTATATATATCTGCACTAAGTTTAGAGGATATTGCCCCTTTTGATTTATCTTTTGTTTCAGAAACATATTTAGCAGAACCAGCGGTATCAGCTCTAACATTCTCATTTAATTTATTTTTTTTTATAAAAATTGAAGACTGACTTAGCGCCTGAGCATGAGAATAAACATCTTTTATATCACTTACTTTTGAACCTGGTAAACCTAGAAGATTGTGACTAATTGGAAAAAAATGTTCAGCAAAAATATTTAGCCTATATTTGAAAATTAAATATTCTACTCCAATATTTCCTGTTGTTTTATTAGATTCTGGTATGATTGCTTTTACTGAACTATCATTATTAGCTTTTTCAAAACACTCATCAAACGTTTTACATGGAATAGTTTCGCAATCTGGATACTTTATTTTAGCACAACTTTCACTATAACTTCCAGCAATTCCTTGATATGCAATTTTCATTTCAAGATTTATATTCCAAAATTTTTTTTAAAGCTACATAATCTTCCATAGTATCTACGCCTATAGGACAAAATTTTGCTAATGCTACATTTATCTTTATGCCATTTTCCATTGCTCTTAACTGCTCTAGTTTATTTTTAATCTCATTTTTTGTTTGTTTAAATTTATTTAATTTTTTTAAAACATCAGGTTTGTAGGCATAAATTCCTATATGATGCAAAATATTTGAATTTAAATTATTTACTTTTCTTCTAAAATCTAAAGCTATTGGAAAATTATTGATAGTAACTTTGCTTTCAGTAATAACTTTAACTATACTTTTATTAATCAGCTTGGATTTATCATTAATTTCTGATGCTAGTGTTCCTATTTCGGGTTTATTTACTTCAATCATTTTATTTAAATGTTTTAAATCATTTATATCTATGTTTGGTTCGTCTCCTTGAAGATTAATAATATAGTCTATATCTTTTAAATCTAATTTTTCAAAACATTCAAAAATCCTATCAGAGCCTGTTTTGTGTTTATTGCTTGTTAGTATTGTTTTCCCTCCATTCAAATTAACGTCATCTAAAATTTCTTTATCTTCTGTGGCAACATAAACTTCTCCAATATCAGACTCTTTAGCTTTTTTAACAACATGAGAAATTATTGAAATACCATTAATTTTTAAAAGAGGTTTTCCAGGCAATCTAGTTGCTGAAAGCCTTGACGGTATTAAAATTACTGTTTTAGACATTATATTTCTTGATAACTTATGCGTCCAAGAGACGCAAACCGTATAAATAAATATTTAAGCTTTTTAACAACTAACATGTTATATGAATCAAAATAAATATTATAAATGAATTCTTTTGAAATAAATAAGATTATTACTGCAATTCTAGTAACAATATTAGTTGTTTTTGGGATTGGAAAAATATCTAACATAATTTTTGATAAAAATGATGAAAATATTGTTGCTTACAAAGTTGAGGCTCCTGAAGATCTGGCTGTAAAAGCAAGCAGTGAAGCTTCAATAGATATATCAGCGTTATTGGCAATAGGTGATATTGCTCATGGAGAAAAACAATTTAAAAAGTGTAAGGCGTGCCATAGTATTAAACAAGATGGCGGTAACAAAATTGGTCCTAAACTTTGGAATGTTATGTTTAGAAAAGTAGGATCAATAGTAGATTATAAATATTCAAAGGCTTTGTTGTCTTATGGAAAGGAATGGAGCTGGGAAGAAATGAATGGCTTTTTAATCAAACCATCTGCTTGGATTAAAGGTAATAAAATGGGATTTGCTGGGCTTAAAAGTGAAAAAGATAGAGCTTCAGTTATTTTATATTTAAATCAAAATAGCGATAACCCAAAACCATTACCTTAATTTTTCAAAACAATATAGCAATATACTTTTCTGAACATAAATTCTATTTAATGCTTGTTGCCAAACTTTAGATTTTTTTCCTAAAAAAACCTCATCAGAAACCTCTGGACCTCTTGGCAAACAATGTAAAAAAATTGCATCTTTTTTTGCATGATTCATTACTTCTGTTGTTACTTTAAAATTTTTAAATTCTTTTAATTTTTTTTCTTTATTTACCTTATCATTCATTGATATTACTTTGTCAGTGAATACTACGTCGCTATATTTTGCTGAATTTATACATTCATTAAATATTTTAATTTTTCCATTATTTTTTTTAGCCCAATTTAGTAAATTTTTATTTGGTTGATATTTTTTTGGACATCCAATATTTAATTTAAATGAAAATTTAACTGAAGCTTCAATTAAACTGTTAATTACATTGTTATTTGCATCTCCAATCCAACAAATTTTTAATTTTGAAATAGATTTTTTTTTTATTTCTTCAATAGTGAAGATGTCTGACAAAACTTGGGTTGGGTGAGAAGAAGGGCTTAATCCGTTTATTATGGGTATGGTCATATGTTTTTTAAATTCTTCTAGTTTTTTATCGCTATCTGTTCTAAGCATAAATGCACTTCCAAAAGTTGAGATGATTTTCGCTGTATCGGCTAAACTCTCTCCTCCTCTACTCAAATGAAGTTCATCAGGTCGCAATGTGAGAGCTTCACAATTAAGTTGTTTAATTGCTATATAAAAACTTATTCTTGTTCTTAAACTAGATTTTTCAAACATTTGAATTAACAGTTTGCCTTTTAAAGGTTCGCCTTTATCTGTATCAAGAGTATTAATTTTTTTTCTTCTACTCTTTCTTTTTTTTGCATCCAAAATTATCTTTTTTAAATCCTTAATAGAAATATCTCTTATTTTAATAAAATGTTTCATTATAATTTAATTTCTTTGCAAACTTTTCTTATTATTTTTAATGCAAAATCTATTTCTGATTTTTTAACATTTAGAGGAGGCAATATTCTAACTACATTTTCTCCTGCTCTAATTGTAAGCAACTTATTATTCTCTAATTTCTGAATAAATTTTTTTTGATCTTTGCAAAGTTGTAATCCAATCAATAAACCTACACCTCTAACTTCTTTGATTAATTTTGGATGTGCATTTCTTATTTTATTTAGTTCGGCATGAAAATATTTTGATATTTTTTTTAAGTTTTTAAGAAATCCTTTTTTAAAAATTTGATCTAAAACAGCATTTCCTACACTCATTGCTAATGGGTTTCCGCCAAATGTTGAACCATGACTTCCTGGAGTCATTGAAGAAGCTACTTTTTTTGTCATTAAAACTGCACCAATTGGAAATCCACCTCCTATCCCTTTAGCGATAGGAACAATATCTGGTTTTACTCTAGAGTTTTCAAATGCAAAAAAATTTCCACTTCTTCCTATGCCACATTGCACTTCGTCTAATATTAAAAGAATTTTTTTTTTATTACAAATTTTTCTTAATTCTCTCAACCACCAATCTGGTATGACTTTAATTCCTCTTTCCCCCATTACAGTTTCAACCATGATTGCTGCTGTCTTATTATTAATAGCTTTTTTTAAGGATTTATTATCTCCAAATCTAAAGTGATCAAAACCTCCAGCTTTTGGTCCAAATCCTTCAATCATTTTTTTTGATCCGCTAGCAAAAATAGCTGCAATAGTTCTTCCATGAAATGAATTCTTTATGCAAAGGACTCTATTTTTATTTGGTTTTCCTTTTAAATAAAAATATCTTCTTGCAATTTTTATTGCTGCTTCAGTAGCTTCTGTTCCAGAGTTCTGAAAAATTACTTTGTCAGCGAAAGTTTTTTGAGTGAGTCTTTTAGCGAGTCTTTCTCCTTCTGGAATTATGAATGCATTCGATACATGCCAAACTTTCTTGGCTTGTTTATTTATTGCTCTAATCAAATATGGATTGGCATGACCTAAAGAGTTAACTGCTATGCCCTGTACAAAATCTAAATATTTTTTTCCATTGGTGGCATAAAGAAAACTTCCTTTGCCTCTTTTAAAAGCAATTTTTCTTCTGTTATAATTTTTGGCTAATGCACTCATTAATTTATTATTATGATTTTATTTTATAACCTTTTTTATAAAGTATATATGAAATAAACCAGGTAAATATTGAAAGTATGATTAAATATATTAAGCTAAATTTAATTGATCCATCCATATTATTTATAAATGCATATCTAAAGCCATCAATCATATGAAAAAAAGGATTGTATTGACTTAAAAAATTTAAAAAATTTGGCAATCTATCTATAGAATAAAAGGTTCCTGATAGAAAAGATAATGGAACAATAATAAAATTTGTAACAGTTGCCATATTGTCAAATTTATCTGCCCATAATCCTGCTATGAAACCAACTGCCCCCATAATAAATGAGCTCAAAAATAGATAAGTAAAAAAAATTAAATAGTGTTTTATTTCTATTTCAATGATGAATGAAAATAGAATTATTGAAATAATTGAGATCATTAATGATCTTGTTATCGAAGCGAATATTATAGCTAACGTGACTTCTGCAGCTGATAAAGGTGCTCCAATTAAATCAACAATATTTCCCATCACTTTTCCCATTAAAAGTGATGAGGATGAATGAGAAAAAGCTTGCTGAATAACTTGCATAGCTATTAGACCTGGGGCAAGAAACTCAATAAATGTTACTCCTAAAACATTTGGTCTATCTTCTCCTATAGCTAGAGAAATTACTAAAAGAAAAAGTATTGCAGAGATTACTGGTCCTATAACCGTTTGACCTAGAACTGAGAGAAATCTTAGAGTTTCTTTTAAATATAAAGTGTATGCACCAACCCAGTTAATTCCAAATCTTCTCTCCCCAACACGATATTTATTATCTAGTTCAACCATAAGTCTGTATTCATAAACTTTTTTTCAAATTATTGTTAAAAAATCAAAAAAAATGCTTGTTATTAATTTACTTTTATGTGTATCTCCATATTGTTATAAGAAAAATGTTATATACAATATATAGTGCTATATGAGCTGGACAGACGAAAAGGTTGAGAAATTAAAGGAACTTTGGGGAAAAGGGAATACTGCAAGTCAAATTGCTATAATCTTGGGTGGAGTCAGTAGAAATGCTGTTATTGGTAAAGCACATCGATTAAACCTATCAGCAAAAAAATTTATAAGACCATCTGTAAAAAATTTACAAAACAAAAATCTATTAGAAGAAAAAAACTCTCAATTTAGAAAAGGAAGAAAATTTAAATTTAAATCTTTATTGTTAGATAAAAATTTTGAACCAGCAAAAAATTTATCTTTGGAAGAACTAAATGAAAGTACTTGCAAATATATGGAAAAACATCCTAACGATAAAACAGCATCATTCTGTGGTAGAAAAAATGTTGAAAAATTTTCTTACTGCCCATTACATCTTATTGTTGTTTTTCAACCGCGAGGTAAGAAAGAAGATTTAAACAACGAAGAAGAAATTCCTCAATTTATTGAAAAAAAAATTAAATCAGCTTAAAACTATTTAAATTACTTTGAATACTGACCACCTTTTTTCCACATATAAGAATACTTTAATATCTCGTCTTCAAACTTAAGTTTTGTTTCAAAACCTATGTCTTTATTAGATATATTTTCTTTTGAAATAATGTTGTCATATTTTAAAAGTCTTAATTGATCTTTAGTAATTAGCGGTTTTGGAAATAATTGTAAAAAAAAAACAATTATTCTAGCAATTTGTATCGGCAAAGGTATTAAAATTATTTTTTTATCAATGGATATTAATATTTTTTCTATTATTTCTTTAAATGATAATTCTTCTGGACCTACACATTCAATAATCTTAGAAGAAACATTATTATCTACAACTTTTAAAATTATTTCACAAATATCTGTAACATGAATAGGAAAAAATTTAGTTTTGCCATTATAATATAATGGAAAAATTGGCAATATATTTAGAAGATTCATTAGGTTAGTCGTAAAATTATCATCAACAGAATAAATTAGAGACGGTCTAAGTATTGTAGTTTTTTTAAAATTATTTATTATAATTCTTTCTCCTTCTAGCTTGCTTATTGCGTACTCGCTATCAATAGCTTTTTCAATTCCTAAGGCAGAAATATGAATAAATTGTTTTAATTTGTGTCTAACACACATTTTTGAGAGAATTTTAGGAAAATTTACGTGAATATTTTTGAAAGTATTATTTTTATTTTCAAAAAGTATACCAACTAAATTTATACATATATCTTTGTCTTTAAATAAATTATTTAATTGATTTTCATCAAAAATGTTTGTCTCAACAATATCTATATATCCTGGATTTCCTTGAGTTTTTATTTCAATGCCTTTTCTGTGCAAGTTTCTAGTAACCACTGTTACCAAATAATTTTTTTTAGTTAAACGCCTTATTAAATGGCGCCCTATCTGGCCAGACCCACCAAAGATCAATACTTTTTTCATAATAATCAAATAATAGACATTATTATACTGTCTTTATATATATAATTTTAAAAATTAACGTATATATAAATTTATAATGAATAACATTAAAATTTTTGAAAATGATCTTCCTTCTGATCTTGATTTGTCTAGTGAAAAAGTAATTGGTTTAGATAATGAAGCTCTTGGCCTAGTACTTGGAAGAGATCCACTTACCTTGGTACAATTAGGTCTTGAATCAAAAAAATTTTATTTAGTTAAATTAAATAGAAAAACTTATGATGCCCCCAATTTAATTAAAGTTTTATCAAATCCGTCCACCCAATTTATTATGCATTATGCAAGACAAGATCTATTGTGGCTAAAATACCATCTCAAAATAAATCTTAAAAATATTTTTTGTACAAAAGTTGCTTCAAAAATTGCTAGAACGGCTTCATCAGTGCATGGTTATAAAGACTTAGTAAAAGAACTGTGTGGTAAAGACATATCAAAAAAAGAGCAACAAAGTGATTGGGGGAATCCAAATCTTTCCTCAAAGCAAATTAGTTATGCGGCTCAAGATACTGAATATTTATTTGAAATAAAAGCAAAATTATTAAAAATGTTAATAAGAGAAAAAAGAATTGATCTTTTTGAAAAATGTATGAAAGTAATACCAACTCTTGTAGACATGGAAATATCAGGATTTAAACTATCAACTTTTGAACATTAAAAAAATTTATGAAAAAAAAAAACTTTATACCTATTGCAAAAGAAGTAATTGAAACTGAAATAAAGTCCTTAAAAAAACTAAAGCTAAGTATCAATCAATCTTTTAACAAAGTTGTAGAAGCAATAATTAATTGTAAAAATGGCAAAGTAATAATTTCTGGAATTGGAAAGTCTGGAATTATTGCAAAAAAAATTTCTTCTACTTTGGCATCTATAGGAATATCGTCATTCTTTGTTGATGCAGCTGCTTGCTCTCATGGAGATTTGGGACAGATAGGTTCAAATGATGTTTTAATATTAATAAGCTTCAGTGGTGAAAGCTCAGAGCTAAAAAACATAATTCAATACGCCAAGAGAAATAAAAAAATAACTTTAATTGGCATAGTTTCAAAAAAAAATTCGCTTTTATACAAATCTTCAAACTTAAAATTGCTTATTCCAAATGTTACTGAAGCAGGTCCAGGAAATATTGTTCCAACATCATCTACATTAATAACTCTTAGTATTGGAGATGCATTGGCTATTTCAACTATGAAATATAGAAATTTTAGTAAACTGGATTTTAAAAAATATCATCCAAGCGGAAGCCTAGGTGCAAAATTAAAAACTGTTGGAGATTTAATGATTACAGGAAATAAAATCCCTTTCATAAATGAAAATATATTAATGAATGATGCTCTTAAAATAATGAATAAATTTAATGAAGGTATATTAGTTGTTAGAAATAAAAAAAATAGAACAACTGGAATAATAAGTGATGGTGATATTAAAAGAATTTCAGAAAAAAATAATGATGTAAAAAACCTTATATCAAAAAATATTATGAAAAAAAATCCAATTAGTGTAAACAAAGATATATTAGCTGCTCAGGCTTTATCAATTATGAATACAAAAAAAATTACATGCTTGTGTGTACACAAAAAAAATAATAAAAATAAAACTATTGGAATTTTAACAATTCATAATATCTTAAATGCAAACATTCAATAAATGAATGTAAAATCGATCATTCAATTATCATTTTTTTTAATTCTAATAATTTTTTTAATATATATTTTCAAAGCAACTTTTTTATCAGATGAAGAAAAAATTGTTAATTTAGATTTAAATAACGATACAATAAGTGATAAAATTGATAAAATAGATGTTAATAAAAAATTTAGCAATATTATTGAAAATTTAAGTTATAAATCTATTGATGCTAATGGAAATGAATATAGATTAAATGCAAGTTCTGGAGAGATAAATATAGAAGATAAAGAAAATATTACTTTAAAAGAAGTGACCGGTATAATTAATTTAAAAAATAAATCAAAAATATACATTAATTCTGACTTTGCCAAATATAATACAAAAAATTATAATACATTTTTTTATCAAAATGTTTATTGTGTTTATGAAGATAATAAAATTTATGCCGATAATGTTGATTTATTATTTAAAGATAATAAATCTATAATTTATAATAATGTAGAATTTTTTATGAAAAATATAGCTGCTAGTGCCGATAAAATATTAGTGAACTTATTAAATGGTGACATAAAAATAACAATGAATAATAAAGAAAAAAAGATTAAAATTACTAAAAAATAAAACAATGGCAATAATAAAAAAATTTAGAATAACCACTTTTAAAAAAGAAGTACACAAAGTTTCATTAAAAAAAATATCTATTTCATATAATCAAAGACAAATTTTAGATGATGTTTCATTTAATATTCGTGAAGGAGAAATTTGTGGTTTACTTGGTCCTAATGGAGTAGGAAAATCAACAATCTTTAATATTATAGTAGGTTTAATTAAACCCAATTATGGTGAAATTTTTATAAATCAAAAAAATGTTACAAGTATTCCAATTTATAAAAGAGCTATCGATTTTGGTTTAACTATTGTACCTCAATCTGGAGGAGTCTTTTCGAACCTTACTTGCTTGGAAAACTTAAAAGCTATAGCCGAAATAGTTATCAAGGACAAAAATAAGAGAAATTTTACAATTGAAAAGATGATATCAAAATTTGAACTAGATGCTGTTAAGAACACTAAGTCAAAACATCTGTCAGGCGGTCAAAGAAAAAAAGTAAGTATTGCTATGGCTCTTATGTCCGATCCTAAGATCATCTTGATGGATGAACCGTTTCAAGGATTAGATATTATGTCAACCAGAGATCTTCAGGAAACTATTGTAAATTTACAAACAGAAAATAATAATAGATGCTGTATAATTTCCGATCATGCTGCAAGAGATTTATTGGCCATTAGTGATAGAGCTATAATTTTAGCAAATAAAAAAATAGTAGCGCATGGCACTCCTTCTGAGCTTATAAAGGATACAAATGCAAGAAACCTTTATTTTGGTGATTCATTTCAAATTAATTAGTTTATTAAATGAAAAAAATAGCATTGATTAATGAAAGAATTAAAACATTTAATAAAATAATTTATGTTCCTGGTGATAAAAGTTTATCGATTAGATTTGTATTAATTGGATCACAAGCTATAGGAAAATCTATAGCAAAAAATCTTTTAATATCAGAAGACGTTTTGAGTGCTTTAAATTTAATAAAAAAATTAGGAATAAATTATAAATTAAACAAGAAATATTGTGAAATTTATGGAAAAGGTTTTAATGGATTCAGTTTTAAAAATAACTCTGTAATTGATGCTGGTAACTCTGGAACATTAGCAAGATTAATTGTTGGATTATTAATAAACTCAAAAAAAACAATTATTTTAAAAGGAGACAAGAGTTTATCAAAAAGAGATTTTTCAAGAATAATAAAACCAATGCAAATGTTTGGTCAAAATATCAAATCAAAAAATAGTAAGCTTCCCTTATTAATAAAAGGAACAAAATATCCTAGACCAATAAACTATACTGAGTCTAAAGGTAGCGCACAAGTAAAAAGTTGTATTTTGCTTGCAGCAATGAAAACTCCAGGAATAACAAAAATTAACTCTGTTGCATCAAGAGACCATACTGAAAAACTTTTTACTAATTTAAAATTATCTATTAAAATTAAAAAAAAAAATAATTTTGAATATATAAGTTTAAAAGGAAATAAAAATTTTAGGGGTTTTAATTATAATATTCCTGGAGATATAAGTTCAAGTTCATTTTTTATAGTTCTAACTCTATTATCAAAAGACTCTAAAATTTTAATAAAAAATGTAAATGTGAGCAAATCAAGAACGGGGATAATTGATATATTAAAAATTATGAATGCTAAAATATACATAAAAAATAAAAGAATTTATAAAGGTGAAAATGTTGCAGATATATTTGTAAAAAGTTCGAATAGATTAAAAGCAATAAACTGCCCAATAAAAATGAATAGCCGCGCAATTGACGAATTTCTTTTGATTTTTTTAGTTTGTTCTTTGGCAAAAGGTGTTTCAAAATTTAAAAATATAGGAGAGCTTAGAAATAAAGAAACAGATAGATTAAAATTTGCAAACGAATTTTTAAAAAAAATTGGAATCAAAACTAAAGTAAGTAAAAATAGTTTAAAAATACATGGCAATCCAAATTTAAAATTAAATAAAAATTATGAAATTAAAAATTTTGATAAAGATCATAGAGCTTGTATGGTCTCAATTATTGCTGCACTTGTTTTAGGTGGAAAATGGAAAATTAATGATATAGATTCAATTAATACTTCTTTCCCAAAATTTATTTCAATATTAAAAAAAATTGGAGCTAAAATTAATTGATAAATAAAAATATAAAATTCTCAATAGCTATTGATGGTAGTAGTGCATCAGGTAAAACAACTGGAAGTAAATTTATTGCAAGAAAATTTACTTTTAAACTTTTATCATCTGGTAAATTATATAGATTTATTGCATACAAAATAATTAAAAATAGATATAAATATAATCAAAAATTTATTAAATATACTTCAAATAAAATTTCATTAAAAAAATTAAAAAATAAAAAATTATACTCTCCAGAAGTAACATCATTAAGTGCATTAATTGCAAAAAAAAAAAATATAAGAAAAGAGCTTAAAAAATTTCAAATTAACTTCATTAATAATAACAAAAAAGTAATAATTGAAGGAAGGGATATAGCATCAAAAATTATGCCTGATGCAGATCTAAAAATTTATTTTAAATGTTCTATAAAGGAAAAAGCCAAAAGAAGATTGAAAGAATATAAAAAAATTAATAAATACATGACTCTTAAAGAAGTAGAAAAATCTATAAAAATAAGGGATTTTAGTGACAAAAATAGAAAAGAAAGCCCTTTGCTTTTTGTAAAAGGTGCTGTATTAGTTGACACCACTAATTTAACTATAAATCAGATGCAGTCAAAATTAGTTAGAATAGTAAGAAATAGTATATTAAAAAAATATGGAAATTTATAAAGATTTAAATTCAAAAGCCACAAAAGAATTTGAAAAATTATTAAACTCAAAGTTATCAAAAATAAAAATAGAAGAAGGAAAGGTTGTAGAGGGAACTATAACAAAAATTACAGATAAATTTATATTTTTGTTTGTGGAAGGTTTAAAATCAGAACCAGTTGTTGATATAAATGAATTAAAAAACTTAAATATTATTGAGAAAGTTAAAGAAGGTTCTAAAATTTCAGTATTTTTAGAAAAAATTGAAGATAAAAATGGAGATGTCATTGTATCAGCAACAAAAGCTCAAAAAATAAAAGGATGGCATCAGCTGGAAAAAGCCTTTGATAGTAATGAACCAATTATGGGCAAAATCACCTCTAAGTGTAAAGGTGGAGTGATTGTTGAACATGTTGATTCAGGATCTTTAATGTTTTGTCCTGGCTCACAAATATCAGATAAACCACTTAAAGATATTTCACATTTAATGAATGAACCACAAAAATTTGCTTTAATTAAATTGGATAAAATTAGAGGAAATGCTTGTGTTTCAAGAAGACAAATAATTTCTTCAAGCAAAAAAGAAGATAAATCAAAAATAATTGAAAAATATAAAGTTGGAGATGTTATTAAAGATGCAGTAGTCAAAGGATATAGTTCTTTTGGTTGTTTTTTTGGAGTTAATAATGGAGAATTAGATGTATTAGTGCATTTACAGGAAATTTCTTATTCTCGAATTAATCACCCTGATGAAGTTTTTAATATTGGAGAAAAACATAATTTGTTGGTTATTTCTGTTGACAAAGAAAAACTACAAGTTGGTTGTTCAATTAAACAACTCTCACCAGATCCTTTCGAGCATATATCAAATTATGAATTAAACAAATTGTATAAAGTAAAAGTTGTAAAAATTACTGATTATGGATGTTTTTGTGAATTAGAGCCTGGTTTAAGCACGTTGCTTCATTCAAGCGAATTAAGTTGGACTAAAAAAAATGTAAGTGCTAAAAAATTATTTAGAATTGGAGATACCATCAGTTGCATCATAACTGAAATTGATAAGGCAAAAAGAAGAGTTGCAATATCTTATAGATTGGCGAAAGAAAACCCTTACCAATTATTAGAAAAAAAATATCCAGTTGGGTCAGAAGTTGAAGGAAAAATTTTTAACATAAATGAATATGCAATTTATATTAATATTCCAGAGTTTGATATTGATGTATTTTTACATTCTAATGATCTTTCATATTTAGGAAAGCCTGAAGAAGAACTAAAAAAATATAGAAAAGGAGACAGTCTTAAAGTTAAAATATTAGAAATAAAGAAAGATGAACAAAAGGTAAGAGTTGGTTTGAAGCAAACTCAGCCAGATCCTCTGGATTTCTTTAAAAATAAAAATATTAATGACATTATAACTGTGAAAGTTATTTCATCAGATAATAAAGGTTTGCTTGTTAAACCAGAAGGAGCAGAAAAATTAAGCATTTTAATAAGAAAATCTCAAATAGCGGTAAATTCAACAGACGCAAGACCTTCTAGATTTGTTGGGGAAGAACGAATTGATGCAGCAATATCAGAACTCAGTTTAGAAAAGAGAAAAATATCATTAAGCATAAAATTATTGGAAGAATTACAAAATAAAGAGGCCGTATCCAAATTTTCATCACCTCTTTCTGGAAAAAATTTACCTTTCTCGTCTCTTTCTGATAAACTTAAGAAGAATAAAGAAAATAGTGAAGAATAAATTAATTTGGCAATAGTAAAATCAAAAATAATAGAACATTTATCTGATAATTATCCAAATTTTTTAAATAAAGATATATCAAAACTAGTTGAAATAATTCTTTCTCAAATTGAAGTTGCACTTGTAAAAAAAGAAAGAGTTGAATTAAGAGATTTATTTACTTTAGAAACAAGAATACAAAAAAAAAGATTGTCTAGAAATCCAAAAACTAATGCTGCAGTAGAAGTTCCTGAAAAAAACACTATCCATTTTAAAATGTCAAAAAAATGGTTTAATAGTCTAAATAATGAGTAAAAAAAATATATTTATCGCGATTGATACAAACAAAGTATCAGTTGCTAAAAAAATAATTAAACAAACTCAAATAAATAAAATAAATACAATAACTTTGGGCTATAAATTCGGATTGGAATTTATTCTAAGCAAAAATGGAAGGAATTTTATCTCAAAATTAAAAAATGAAATTATATTTGTAGATACAAAATTGTCAGATATACCAAATACTATGAAATCTGCAGTCAATGCTTTAAAAGACTTAAAAATTAATTACTTAACTGTTCATATTAGTTCGGGCTTGGAAGCTTTAAGAGCAGTAAAAAAAATATCTGGCAAAATTAAAATAGTAGGAGTTTCAACTCTAACATCTTTGAATAATAAAAATTTAAAAGAAATTGGATATTCAAAGTCAGTTAAAAAACTAGTTATTCATCAAGCAAGATTGGCAAAAAAACTAAAATTGGATGCTCTGGTTTGTGGTCCCAATGAAGTAAAATATGTTAGAAAAATTTTTAAAAAAGAAATTATTACACCTGGTGTAAGGTTCAATAGAAATGTTCATGACCAAAAAAGAACAATGCACCCAAGTAAAATTAATTCTGATTGGCTAGTTTGTGGTCGTATAATAACAAAAGGCAATATAAAAAATAATTTAAAAAAACTAATTCAGTATTTAAAATAAATGATAATTAAGTGCTGTGGTCTTAATCCAGAAAGAGATGTTCAATTATGTTTAGACTTACAAGTAGATTTTCTTGGATTTATCTTTTACGAAAAGTCTCCAAGAAATATTAAAATTTCTGATTTAGATATACTAAAAAATTATAATAGAAAAAATTCTTTATTTACAGCTGTAACAGTTAATGCAAATAACGATATCATTGATCAAATTAATTTAAAAAATATACAGTGTATACAATTGCATGGGTCTGAAACAAATCAAAGAATTAAAGAAATAAAACAACGATGTAAATTAAAAGTAATAAAAACAATCCAAATCAAAGATGAGGCTGATATTGGTTTATATAAAAAATACAGTGATGCAGATTATATATTACATGACACACCTAGCATGGAAGGTTCAATTGAATTTCCTGCAGATTTAATTCATAAACTTCCTAAAGGAGAAAATTTTGCTCTTGCAGGATCAATTTCGGAAAGCACTATAGACAATATTGCAAAATTAGGCGTTAAGTTTTGTGATTTATCCTCTAAACTTGAGACTAAATTAGGTATAAAAGATCATAAAAAAATAAAAAAATTTATGGATAAAGTAAAACAGATAAATGAAAATACCTCCTTTTAAAGAAATAAACCCTCCTAAAAATGGTTATTGGATTAACCCTAAGACAAAGGAAACTTATGGAGGCCAGTACATATCACCACTTCTAATTCCAAATCTACAAAAAGTAGAAAAATGTTTTGAAAAAGCAATTAAAGATAAAAAATTCATGAGGGAACTGGAAGAAAAACTGCTAACTTTTATCGGAGTTAACACACCCCTTCTACGTAGCAAAGAACTTGAAGAAATTGCAGGAGGCCAAAAGAAAGTTGGAAAAATTTATCTTAAAAGAACTGATCTTCACCACGACTCGAGTCACAAACCTGTAAATAGTTTTTCTTCATGCTATATGGCAAAACATATTTTTAAAGCAAAAAAAATCATTTGTGAAACTGGAGCCTCAATGCATTCAAGATCTGTAGCTGCTGCATGTGCAATGCTAGAAATGGATTGTGAAGTTCACATCGGCGCTGTGGACGCTGAGAAAGTTAGTTTAAATAAAGATATCAGTGAATTATATGGTGCAAAAATTGTGGTTGTTCATGAATCAACCAAGAGCTTGTTGCCAGCTATGGCAAGTGCACTTCGCAGTTGGCAAAGTAATCCTGATGCCATGTATGTAGTTGGATCTGTTGCGGGCCCATCACCCTATCCTCGGATGGTTAGAACTTGGGCAAGTGTTATTGGAAGAATTGCAAAACAACAATTTAAACAAATAACTGGTAAAGTTCCTTCTACTCTATTTTGCGTATGCGGAGGTGGCTCTAACCTTATGTCAATGGCTTATCCTTTGTTAAAAGATAAAACAGAAATTTTTGCAGTAGAAAGCGCTGGTGAAGGAATTCCTACTGGAAGACACGGTGCAACGATACTTGGTGGTAGTAAAATGGGCATACTACTAGGATTTAAATCAAAAGTTGTAATGAAATCTGCACAAATTGCAGAATCACTAACCGAGGCGTCGGGACTTGATTTCGCAGCTGTTGGTCCCGAAGTTGCATACTTACACGATATAAGAAGAATTAAGTTTCGTTCAACTACAGATATGGAAGCAAAAAAAACATTTTTAATGTGTTGTGAAAAATTAGGAATAGTCCCAGCAATTGAAGCCTGCTACGTAATAAATGCTGCATTAAAAGAAATAAAGAAAAGAAAGAACCCAAGGGAAAATCATTTAATTCATTTATGTGGGTCAGGAGAAAGTAACGTTAACAGAATGATAAAATTTAAAAGGGAAAATGAATAAAAATTTTCAAGAAATGTTTGCTAAAGCAAAACAAGAAAAAAGAGGGTCTTTAATAGGTTTTGCAACAGGGATGGACCCTAATTACAAAACTTCAAAGAAAATATTAATTGAAATGTCAAAACATTGTGGAGCCGTCGAGGTGGGCATTCCTTTTAATACGAGTACGTCAGACTCATCTACAATTATGGATGCAAATATGCGCGCTATAAAAGCTGGGGCAAATACTGAAAAAATTTTTAAACTTATAAAAGAAGTAAAATCTAAAATTAAAAATAATGTCCCTTTTTTAATCATGACTTATATGAATCCAGTCTACAGATACTCAATTAAAAAATTTGCAAAAAAATGTAAAACTTCAAATGTAGATGGGCTAATTATAGTTGATAGCAACAATAATTCCCCTGAGGATAAAGAACTTTCAAAAGAACTTAAAAAAATTAATGTCGCTTATGTTAAGTTAGTAGCCCCAACTAATAATGAGGCATTTATTAAAGAGACTTTAAAAAAATGTAGTTCTTGGATTTATGTTGTTTCTTATGCAGGCTTGACGGGCTCAAAACAGGTAAACTTGGGAAATGTAAAAAAAATAAGTAAATTAATTAGAAAAAACTCAAAAATACCTATTGGAGTGGGATTTGGAATACGTACAAAATCAGATGTATCCAAAGTTATTAAAATAGCAGATGCTACAATTGTCGGTTCAGGTATTGTTGATATAGTAGGTAAAAATGCTAAAAATCATAATTTGACCAAAAAAATTGGTTCTTATTTAAAAAATTTAAAAAAAGGATTAAACAAATAAATATGAATTGGTTGACTCGTATTAAAACTTTTGGCGATAAAATAAAAAGAAATTTACAAAAAAAATTTCCAACAAAAGAAGAAATTGCAAATTCAGACTGGACAAGTTGTTGTAAAGGTCCAATTCTAAAAAAAGATTTAGAAGAAAATTTGTGGGTGTGTAATTCATGTGAAAAACATCATAGAATTAGTTGTAAACAAAGATTTGATATATTTTTTGGAAAAAATAGATATGAAATTCTTAATACACCCATTCCTACTGAAGATCCTTTGAATTGGAAAGATACAAAATCTTATAAAGATAGATTAATACAAGCTAGAAAAAAAACTGGACAAAATTGTGCGGTAATGATTGCAAAAGGACAAATTGATGGAATCCAAATAACAGCTGGAGCAATAAATTTTGATTACATTGGAGGATCAGTTGGTGCCGCTGAAGGTGAGGCTATTATTTATGGGGTACAACATGCAATAGACAATAAAACTCCTTATGTTTTTTTCCCTTGTGGGGGTGGCCAGAGAATGTTTGAAAGTCCAATAGCTTTGGCAAATATGACCAGAACTACACTTGCAATAAATGAACTAAAAAAAAATAATTTACCTTATATATCTTGTTTCACGGATCCAACTGCTGGTGGTATCACTGCATCCTTCGCAATGTTAGGAGACCTGAACATAGCAGAACCTGGCTGTTTAATAGCATTCGCAGGAAAACGCGTTATTCAAGCTACAGTAAAAGAGGAGTTGAGTTCGGATTTTCAGACCAGCGAATTCGTTTTACAGCACGGATTTGTTGATAGAATAGTACATAGAAAAGATTTAACAAATGAAATTGGAAAATTACTTGAAATATTGCTAAAGAAAAATTCTGAGGTAAATTCAGAATTATCAAATGAAACTTCAACAATTATTGAGCGGCCTACAAAAGCTGCATCCTAAAGAAATAGATTTAAGTTTAGATCGAATTAAGAAGCTATGTAAAAAGCTTGGATCGCCTGAGAATAATTTACAATGTATTAGCGTCATAGGCACGAATGGCAAGGGCTCTACAATACAAATAATTCGGGCAATTCTTAAAGAAGCTGGCATAAATTGTAATATTTATACTAGTCCTCATATACAAAAGATTAATGAAAGATTTATTTATAATGATAAGGAAATTTCTGATGAAAACCTTATAAAATTATTAACTGAAGTAGAGGATATTAATGCAGGTGATTCTATAACCTATTTTGAAATATTAACAGCTGCTTATTTTTACAATGCCAAAAAATTTAAGAATAATATAAATCTTATTGAAAGTGGTCTCTTTCATAGAGCAGATGCTTGTTCAATAATTAAATCAAATTTGGCAAGTATTATAACAACATTGGGTTTGGATCACTTAGATTGGTTGCCAAAAAATGAACGGACAATAGATCAAATAATATTTGAAAAGACTTCATCTTTATTAAATTCAAAAATTATTGTTTCAAGGCAAAGTTCCAATGAAATTCTAGATAAAATAAAAAAATCAATTGAAGATAATGCTTCAAAAAAAGTATTGTTTGGTAATGATTTTAGCTACTCTTTAAATGAAAATGGATTTTTTTATTATGAAGATAAACATGGAGGCCTTAAACTTCCTCTTCCCAATTTACAAGGTGAATTTCAATTATCCAACGCAGCAACAGCCATAGCAACCGTAAGAAATATAAAAGAATTAGAAGTATCAGATGAAAGTATTAAAAGAGGAATAACAAAAATCAAAAGTATTGCAAGATTTGAAGAAATTAAACATGGAAAATTAAAAGAATTGGTTAAAAAAAATAAAATTTACATAGATGTTTCACATAACCCTCTAGGAGCTGATGTTTTAAGTAAGCATTTAGATACACTTCAATGTAATAAACATATTATTTTAGGAATGATGAAAAATAAAGATCACATTGCATATATAAATTATTTTAAAAATAAAATTTCTTCTTTAACTACAGTTGATATAAAAAGTCAGCCCAATGCTATTAGTGGCAAAGAATTAATTAAAAAATTAAAAAATTTTCAAAATATAAATTATAAAAAAACAATTTTAGAGGCTATTAAATCAATTGATTTAAAAAATAACGATATAATTATTATTACTGGATCGTGCTATTTAGCGGGAGAAGTTTTAAATCTAAATTAAGTTCTCTTCAATCCAAGATTTTATATTTGATTTTGTTGTTGCTCCAACTTTAGTACTTTTAAGTTCACCATCCTTAAATAAAAGCATCGTAGGAATTCCGCGCACTCCAAATTTGGTTGGAAAATTTGGTTCTTCGTCGATGTTGTGTTTACTTATAACACATTTATCTTTAAGTTCATCAGAGAGTGCTTCTAAGTGAGGAGCAATTTGTAAACAGGGATTGCACCAGGTTGCCCAAAAATCACAAATTAAAATTTTATTTTCTTTTACAAGTGTATCGAAGTTTTCGTCTGTAGATTTTATTGTTGCCATAAATTATTATTTATAAAACTTTAAATTAAAGTCAATATGTAAAATTAGTTTATCTTTTTCTTTTTAATAATTTCTTTTGGTTTTTTATAGTTCTTTTCATTCTCTTTTTTCTCTAATGCAATATATTGATCTTCTAGAGAAACCCATTCATCATCATATGGGTCTGTTGAAATAAACCTTAATCTATTCCAGTTTTTTTTATATTCAGCATCTTCATCGCACATATATTCATAATCTTCATCATAATATTTTGGATCCTCATACTCTTCTGTTTTAAATAATTTTCTAGCTTGTCTAAAATCAGCAAAACTAATTGTTTCGAAATTCCATTTTAGAGATTTTAATTTTTTTAATTTAATTAATTCTTTAAAATTTATTGTTTTAAATTTTATAGATGAACTCCACATATACATATCAATTTCCACCAAATTTTTTAATCTTGAAAATTTTTTAAAATCCAAAATTTGCTCCATTATTTTTTTCTTATATTTTACTTTTTCCCAGTCAAAAGTTTTATTATCAATTACAATTCCAAATTTTAGACTGAGTTTTTTTAAATTTAATAATCGATTACAAATGTTGTTAATTATATCCTGTATTACTAATTGCTTATTTATATCAATATTAATTTCAAGGTCCAATTCTTCAACATGGTGCGAAATATAATTTATAAAATCACCATTGCCGATATAATAAGTTGATAGAAAACTGCCCCACAAATCTTCCATAAAAGGAACATCTCCAATGTGTAGTCTAATACTCTTTAGTCTTTTTGAATTTCTTAAAAAACTTAAGCCTTTTTCTTCAATTGGTTGAGTTAAATACTTTTCCTCATCAGGCCCATGCTCTGTAGTAGTTTGAAATATATGTAGAGATAAATTTTCCACACTTGGAAAAAATTTTATTTTTTTAATATCTTTATAATCTACAGTTCTAATTTTTATTGTCTTTAACTTTTCTAAGAGATGAATATCACTAAAATTGACAACAGTATAATTCCATCGTTCCGATTGATAATTATTATGACCAAAAAATTTAATAGAATTAGGATTGTATTCTGATCTAAGACTATGAATCACCAACCTTTCAAGATTTGGTAGATTGCAAAAATTCGATAATTCAGCTCCATCATTATCCTTTTTGTCTAAAGAATTATAAATAGAATAACTGAAATCTAATTCTAAGCTCTTTAAATTTAATAATTTTGGTAAATTTAAATTATCTCTTCTAACTAACCCTCTAATTTGTAAATGCTCTAATTTTTCTGTAAAAATTTTGGGAATTTCATTTAAAGTAATATATTTTCCATATAATGGAGAATCTCCTTGTAAATGTAGTTGTTTCAAGTTGTTATTATTTATTTTGGAAAATGCATTTTCATCTTTAAAATATTCTGGAGTTTTTAATCTTTCAAAAAATAAATTTTCTTTACTATTATTAAAATTAAATTCAGGTGAATTTAAAATTTCATTTACCGAATTTTTTGCTGATTTTTCAAGTCTATCAAGTTTATTATTATTAATTAAATCATTTATTTTTTTTACTTTATTATTTACATTAAACTCTATCATATTTTTTAAATGTGCTACGGGCGATGTATAGTGGTAATAAATAGTATTAATAAAATTATTAGACTTTAGTAGAAAATCTTCTAAATATGTTTTTTTTATTAATAAAAATATTTTTTTATTATTTTTAAATACCTCTTTATCACACCAAGAATATAAGTTACCAAGTGTCTCCCAATAACATTCTCCAAAAGATATATTTTTTAAAATTTCTTTTTGCTCAGAAAAAACATCTAATTCATATATAAAAGATCTCGCATGATTAAAATCTGAATAAATAACTTCTATATTATTGAATCTTTCAGAATAATTATATATAGGATCATCAACTACCATCACTTCATTAATATTTTTGTAAATAAAATTATTATAAATTTTTAATAATTCTTCTTCTTTTTTATTAAAAAAATTAAATTTTCCATTAATTAGAGGTTTAGTTTTAATAAAAAAACTAATTAGAAAAATTAAATGTTCTTCTAAATCTTCTTTGCTCGATTTATTACTAAGAATTTTATCTATATCCAAATTTAATAGATGAATATTAATATTCTTATTATTATTAA
>CACIPT010000007.1 GCA_902588595.1 uncultured Pelagibacteraceae bacterium
TTTTAAATTTTCTCTATTCATTCCATCAATAAATTGTAAAGGTAATATTCCCATTCCAATTAGATTAGATCTGTGAATTCTTTCAAAACTTTCAGCTATAACTGATTTAATGCCAAGTAATTTTGTGCCTTTTGCAGCCCAATCTCTAGATGAACCAGTTCCATACTCTTTTCCACCTATAACGACTAAATCCGTGTTTCTTTTTTTATATTCTACAACAGCATCAAAAACTGGCATGACTTTTCCTTCAGGAAATAACTTTGTAAATCCCCCTTCGGTGCCTGGTGTTATCTCATTTCTAATCCTTATATTGGCAAATGTTCCTCTTGTCATGACTTCATGATTTCCTCTTCTTGATCCATAAGAATTATAATCTTTCGGTAAAATTTGGTGTTTCATAAAATATTCACCAGCAGGGCTTTCTTTTTGTATAGATCCTGCAGGAGAAATATGATCTGTTGTGATCATGTCTCCTAAAATTAACAATGGCCTCGCATCTTTGATTTGTTTAAATCCTTCTGGTTCATCTGATAGATTGTCAAAGAAAGGTGGCTTTTTTACGTAAGTTGATCCTTGGTCCCAATTATAAATACTACTTTTTACAGTTTTGATTTTTTGCCATTGAATTGGCCCCTTTGAAACATTTAAGTATCTTTTAACAAACATTTCAGCATTTAATGCTTCTCTTAAAGTGTTTTCTATTTCCTTGTTTGAAGGCCAAATGTCTTTTAAAAAAATATCTTTGTCATTTTCATCTTTTCCTAAAGGATCTTTATATAGATTTACTTCCATGTGTCCTGCTAAAGCGTATGCAACAACAAGTGGTGGTGAAGCTAGATAATTTGCTTTTATGTGTGGAGATATACGACCTTCAAAATTTCTATTGCCTGATAAAACTGATACTGCATATATATTTTCTTTTTCAATTGCTTCTACTATATTCTCAGGCAAAGGACCTGAGTTTCCAATACATGTTGTGCATCCATAACCAACTAAATTAAACCCCAATTTGTCCAAATATTTATTTAGACCAGCTTTTTCTAAATAATCAGTTACCACTTGTGATCCTGGCGCTAATGAAGTCTTTACCCATGGTTTTGTTTTCAATCCTATTTCTACAGCTTTTTTTGCCAATAATCCTGCTCCAATTAAAACATTTGGATTAGATGTATTTGTACATGATGTTATTGCAGCTATTAATATAGAACCATCTTTAATTTCAAAATCGGTTCCACTAACTTTTGAAATGTGTTTCACTTTTCTTTCCGTAATATTTTCTAATACTTTTTTAAATCCAGATGATGCTTCGTTTAATAAAACTTTGTCTTGAGGTCTTTTTGGTCCAGATATTGTTGGCACAAGTGAAGACATATCTAGAAAAACTTTGTCAGTAAATTTAACATTGTCACTTGCCCATAACCCTTGTTCTTTTGCATATTTTTCTACAGTAGCAACTGTATGCTTATCTCTTCCCGAAAATCTTAAATATTTTAAAGCCTCATCATCGATTGGAAAAAAACCACAAGTAGCACCATATTCTGGGGCCATATTTGCTATAGTAGCTCTATCAGCAAGAGTTAAATTTTTTAGCCCATCTCCATAAAATTCAACAAATTTTCCAACAACTCCTTTGTCTCTTAAAATTTTTACTACTGTTAAAACTAAATCTGTAGCCGTGATACCCTCAGGCATTTTATTTTTTAGCTCAAAACCTATTACTTCAGGAATTAACATTGAAATTGGTTGTCCAAGCATTCCAGCTTCAGCCTCTATTCCACCAACTCCCCAGCCAAGAACAGACAATCCATTTACCATTGTTGTATGGCTATCTGTTCCTACCAATGTGTCTGGAAATAAATATTCATCTTCTCTATATTTTTCTGACCAAACAACTTTTGATAGATATTCTAAATTTACTTGATGACATATACCGGTGCCTGGAGGAACAATTCTAAAATTATTAAAAGCCTGTTGTCCCCATTTTAAAAAAGAATATCTTTCTTCATTTCTTTTAAATTCTATATCAACATTTTTCTCAAATGAATCAGATTTTGCAGACTGATCAACTTGCACTGAATGGTCTATAACCAAATCAACAGAAGAAATGGGATTAATAGTATTTGGATCTTTATTTTTTTCCTTAACTGCTTCACGCATTGCTGCTAGGTCTGCGACCGCTGGTATCCCAGTGTAATCTTGAAGCAAAACCCTTGCTGGTCTATAGGCAATTTCAGTATTTGATTTTTTTTCTTTTAACCAGTTTTGAATTGCCTTTATTTGATTCTTGGTAACTGACAAATCATCTTCATATCTAAGTAAATTTTCTAGTAAAACTTTTAATGATTTTGGTAGATTTGAAATACCCGATAAACCATTTTTTTCGGCTTCAGTTAAAGAATAATACTTATAATCTTTACCATTTATATTTATAGATTTTAATGATTTATATGAATTTTTATTACCAGGTTTCATAAATTTATATCTTATAGTTTATTTCGACTAAATTATGTATCAAATTATAAGTAAAATGTTGCAATACAAGCCAATAAGAGTGATGACATAACATAATTAAAAATCTTTACAAATTTCTCATTTGTCGCAAATCTTCTAAAAAATTTACCTACGAGAGTCCAAAAAGTTATACTTATTAAAGCACAAAGGAAACAAACAAGAATAACCCAAAATGAATAATTAATAAAATTACTACCACTTTCCACATAAGTGGAAACAATAATAATCGCTACGATTACTCCTTTGGGATTCAGAAACTGAAAAAAAAATGTTTCTATAAATTTGACTGGATTTTCTTTTTTTTTTTCTTTTACATTTTTAGTGAATGCTATTTTATATGCTAAATAAATTAAGAAAATAGATCCTAAAATTTTTAACATTTCCTGAATTAGTGGATAAAGTTTAAAAATATTAATTAAGCCAAAATTTAATACACAAACCATTGCGGTAAATCCAAAAATTACTCCTAACATGTGTGGAAAGGTTTTTATTACCCCAAAATTAAAACCAGAATAAGAAGCCACTATATTATTAGGACCTGGTGAACAACTTGTTCCAAGCATAAATAGTGATAGTGACAAAATTTCAGGATGCATTTAATTAAGCTATTGGAAGACCGTTATCAGCTTTTTGTGAAGGATGAACTAAAGTAACTTTACCTTCTTTATCTACCGATCCTAGAATTAAAACCTGAGAAACTATACCAGCTATATTTTTTTCAGGAAAATTACATACTGCTATAACTTGCTTTCCTTTCAAATTTTCTTCATGATAATAATGTGTAATTTGAGCTGACGATTGTTTAATTCCAATTTCTTTACCAAAATCAACTTCTACTATCAATGAGGGTTTTCTTGCTTTTTCGTTTTTTTTTACAGATATGACAGTTCCTAATCTAATATCAACTTTATTAAAAATATCGTAGGTTATTTGTTCTTTCATTTTTTTAATATATAATTGATTATATTTATGAGTACAGAAAATAATACTAAAGAACTTTACGAAAATTCAATAAAAATTTTATCTGATCTAATATCTTTTAAAACTATATCTGGTCAAGACAATAATTCTTTAATTAACTATTGCGATGATATATTGAAAAAACTAGGTGCAACTTCATTTAGAACTTTTGATGATGATAAAAAAAGAGTAAATCTTTTTGCAACCTTAAAAGCAAAGAAGTCAAATAGTAAGGTTCCTATAATTTTGTCTGGCCATACAGATGTTGTTCCTGTTTCAAAAGGATGGTCTTCAGATCCATTCAAAGCTACTATTAAAGACGATAAGCTTTACGGTAGAGGTTCATGTGATATGAAAGGTTTTATTGCATGTGTGTTGGCATTTGCTCCAATTTTTTCTAGATCAAATTTAGATAGAGATATTAACTTTTCCTTTACCTTTGATGAAGAAACAGCATGTATAGGTGCCCCCCTATTAATTAATGAACTAAAAAAAAGAGGATTTAACAAAGGTATATGTATAGTTGGTGAACCAACAAATATGAAAATTATCGATGCTCATAAAGGTGCTTATGAATATACAACTTATTTTGAAGGTTTGGCTGGTCATAGTTCTCAACCACATAAAGGTGTTAGTGCTGTCGAGTATGCCGCAAGATATGTAAATAAACTTATTGAACTAAGAGAAAAGCTTAAAGACAGAGCTCCAAAAAATTCTATTTTTGACCCACCCTACTCAACTCTTTCTGTTGGAGGTATATTTGGAGGAATTGCTCATAATGTAATTTCTGACAAATGTAATGTGAAATGGGAAACAAGACCAGTTGTTAAAGATGATGCAGTGTTTTTAAATTTAGAGTTAGAAAAATATGTCAGTGAAACACTTTTGCCAAATATGAAAAAAGTTTTTCCTGATTCAAAAATCACTAAAGAGATTATTGGAGAAATAATTGGATTTAATAGAGACGAAAAATCTGAAGCTTGCGAATTTGTTTCAAGTATAACAGGAGATAACTCAAGAGAAGTAGTTTCCTTTGGAACAGAAGCTGGTCTATTCCAAGAAATTGGTATAAGTACCGCTGTATGCGGACCAGGATCAATAGAACAAGCACATAAAGTAGATGAATTCATAAAATTAGAAGAAATAAATAAATGTTTGAATTTCTTAAATGGTGTTAAAAATAAATCGGTACAAAAATAGATAAATGTCAAAAAAATATCCAAGAGACATGATTGGTTATGGTTCAAAAGAGCCAAGAGTTACATGGCCTAACAATGCAAAGCTAGCTTTACAAATCGTTCTTAATTATGAAGAAGGTGCAGAAAATAATATTTTACATGGAGATGAAAAATCCGAAACTTTCTTGTCTGAAATTATAGGTGCTAAAGCAATTAAAGCTAGACACATAAATATGGAATCAATGTATGAGTATGGATCAAGAAGTGGTTTTTGGAGAATTCATAAATTATTTCAAGAAAAAAATATACCTGTAACAATTTTTGGAGTAGCAATGGCATTAGAAAGAAATCCTGAAGTTTGTAGTGCAATAAAAAATGGAAATTATGAAATTGCCTGTCATGGATGGAGATGGATTGATTACCAAAATGTAAAGAAAAGTGTTGAAAAAAAAGATATGAAATTGGCAATTAAAACGATAAAAAAAATTTTTGGTGAAAGACCTTTGGGTTGGTACACCGGAAGGTGTAGCCCTAATACTAGAGATTTGGTTTTCGATGATGGTGGATTTTTATATGACAGCGACTCATACAGTGATGATTTGCCCTACTGGGAATATAAAAAAAATAAAAAACAATTAATTATTCCTTATACTTTAGACAATAACGACATGAGGTTTGCAACAAATCAAGGGTTTAATAGTGGAGATCAATTTTATACATACTTAAAAGATAGTTTTGATGCTCTTTACGATGAAGGAAAAGCTAACCCAAAAATGATGTCAGTTGGGTTACATTGTAGGTTAATAGGCAGACCTGGGAGATTCCAAGCTCTGAAAAAATTTATCGATTATGTTCTAAAGTTCGATGACATATGGATTTGCAAAAGAATTGATATAGCAAAACACTGGATAAAAAATTACCCAAATAAATAGCTACAATGAAAAAAAATAATATTATTTACTTAAATGGATTAATAGATTTAGCTCAATCAAGATTGGGTTCTAAAATAGTTTACAAAACAGATGAATTTTTTGCACCTGCTAAAAGAATTATTAATCCTTGGCCTCCTATATTTAAAGAAGGGGTATTTGATAAACACGGTAAATGGATGGATGGATGGGAAACTAGAAGAAAGAGAACAAAAGGTTATGATTTTTTAATTTTAAAATTTGGAAAACCTGGTTTGATAAAAAAAGTGGACGTTGATACTTCTTATTTTTCTGGAAATCATCCTAATCAAGTTTCATTGCAAGCTTGTATTAGTAAAAAAAAAATACCTGATAAAAAAACTAAATGGATAACAATTATTAAAAAAAGCCGAACTAAAGCAAATAGCCATCACTTTTTTAATGTAAAAAATAAAAATTATTTTAGCCATATAAAATTAAATATTTTTCCAGATGGAGGAGTAGCAAGATTAAGAGTTTACGGATCAAGAAAAATCAAAAATAATGTTCAAAATAAAATTCAAAACCTGACATCAGTTGTGAATGGAGCAGTGCCAATTGCTTGTAATAATGAACATTTTGGAAGAGCAGAAAATATACTTGCCCCAGGGATTGGGAAAAATATGGGTGATGGCTGGGAAACTAGAAGAAGCAGAGGAAAAAATTTTGACTGGATAATAATAAAATGCTCATCACCAGGAAAAATAAATAAAATTCAATTAGACACACATCATTTTAAAGGAAACTATCCAGATAAGTGCTCTGTACAAGCAGCCTATATTCCAAATAAAATTTCAGAAAAAAATATTGTTAGTAAATCAAAAAGATGGGCTTATCTTCTTAATAAAGTTAAACTGTATGCACATAAAAAACATAACTTTAATAATAAAATAATGAAAAATAAAAAAATAAATTATATTAGAATTAATATTTTCCCAGATGGTGGAATTTCTAGAATAAGAGCCTTTGGAAAAGTAGAATGACTGAAAAAATAATAAAACCAATACCAATTACAAAACAAAATTTTTCTAAATACGGAGATATGATTTCAACAAAAGATATAAAGCCCTTGGAAATCAATAATGGATACGCTAAAAGATATGATGGTATAGCTAATTTAAACACCTCTAAAGATAATGGTGAAACTACTATTAGCATCTTTTCTGCCTTAAAAAGAAACTTTCCAATGAAAATTGATATGATGGAAAAACATCCTTTAGGAAGTCAAGCATTCATACCGATGAAAGAAACTACTTTTTTAGTATTTGTGGCACCCAAGGAAGAAAAGTTAGATTTAAATAAAGCTGAATCTTTTATAATTCCACCTGGTATAGGAATAAATTACAATCCTGGAACTTGGCATTTTCCATTGATATCTACTGAAGACATGAATTTTCTTGTAATTGATAGAAAAGGATCTGGTGATAATTTAGTTGTTGAAAACTTAGATAAGGAAAATATTACTCTAAAATACTAAAGCCCGCCGCATAATACGGCGAGCTTTTAATTTTAAACTACTTAATTTATTTGCTTTTTCCAGATATTACCATGTGAATGATAGCACCTAAAGCTGCTCCAATCATCCAAGCATATCCTCCTCCTCCGCCTAAATTAGCAAAGAAATCATCTAAGCCTGCAAATAATATGTTTGGCCAAACAGATCCAACTGCAACATAACCTGATATTAACCAAGCTAACATTGCTTTTCCATTGAATCCACCGTTGTAATGATATTTTCCTCTTGCTTTCTCAGAGAATAAATCATCAACGTTAATTTTTTGTTTTTTAATTACATAATAATCAACAATCATTATTCCAAACACAGGTGCTAATATAGCTCCTAACGTATTAACAAATGGAAACATTCCCATCTGTGTAATAACAGCAACCCATAAGCCACCAATAACAAATCCAAAAATAGCAGTAATTAATCCACCGGTTCTAAAATTTATTTTGTCTGGCATTAAGTTTGCAAGGTCATACGCTGGAGGTATAAAATTAGCTACCATATTTATACCAACTGTAGCTGCAAAGAATGCAAAAGCTGCAATTAAAGTTAAAAGTAAATTATCTACTTTTGCAACCATGTCTGTTGGTTGTGCAATGTATTCTCCAAATATTGCAATTGTACCACCAGTGATCATTAAAGTTATGAAAGAAAAGAAAATTACGTTTCCTACTAATCCCCATAGGTTTCCTTTTTTCATTTCTTGTTCATTTTTAACGAATCTAGCAAAGTCACCAAAGTTAATAACTACTGCAGCAAAGTATCCAACCATAATTGAAAACACAGCTAGGAAAGCACCAAATGAACCTAATCCTTCAAATCCACCTGAACGTTCACCACCTGAAAATATTTCTCCAACTTCTGATAATAATCCGCCACCTGCTTTAGCCCATATAGCAATCATTAAAACAACCATAACAATATAAACTGCTGGTCCTGCAAAGTTTAAAAATCTTCTAACAAGATCAATACCTTGCCAAAATAAATAAACTTGGAAAAGTGATACGAAAATAAATGATATCCACATAACACCTGACATTCCAAGTAATACAGGTTCACCTTGTATACCTGTCAAACCAGTTATTAATAATGCTACTGCCGTTGATGCTGCATAAGTTTGAGCACCGTACCAAAACATTGCAACAAGACCTCTTGCCATTGCTGGAAAGTTTGCTCCAAATACTCCCATACTTACACGTGCAAATACTGGATATGGAATACCATGCTTAACACTTGGTTTTCCTGATAGGTTAACAAGCCACATTATAAAAAATCCTGCTAGTATTAATGCAAGAAATACAGCCCAGCCATTTAAGCCAGAAGCTATAAATAATGATGCCGCCAAAGTATATCCAAATAAACTTTGAACATCGTTAGCCCATACGTTAAAGATTTCGAACCATCCCCATTTTTTCTGAGAACTAGGGGTTGGTGCTAAATCTTTATTATATAATTTCGAAGATCTACTCATATATCTCCCTCCT
This sequence comes from uncultured Pelagibacteraceae bacterium, assembly GCA_902588595.1. Classification (GTDB taxonomy): domain Bacteria; phylum Pseudomonadota; class Alphaproteobacteria; order Pelagibacterales; family Pelagibacteraceae; genus Pelagibacter. Next base: position 8,588 of record CACIPT010000007.1, read on the forward strand.
TTTTTTATTATTTCAATGGTAGAATTTATGTAGTTAATTACAAGCTTTTTAAAAATGTTGTTTTATGCAACTATTTGAGACAAATTTGAACGATAGGTTTTTAATTCCACCCGCCAACGGACTTAACTTCTAAAAATTCTGTTAAGCCTTCTTGTCCAGCTTCCCTGCCAATACCAGAATGTTTGTAGCCACCAAAAGGGGCGTCCACCGCTATACCTGCTCCATTAACGTCAACCATTCCTGATCTTAATTTTCTTGCAACTCTTTTTACTTTTTCAGGATCTTGTGTTTGGATATAATTTGTAAGACCATAAGGGGTATCATTAGCAATAGAAATGGCTTCTTCTTCGGATTCAAAAGGCATTACTGATAATACTGGACCAAATATTTCTGTTTTTGCAATTTCCATTTCATTTTTTACATCTGCAAATACGGTTGGTTTAATATAATAACCTTTCTCTAATCCATTTGGTTTTCCAGGTCCTCCTGCTACTAATTTTGCTCCCTCATCAATTCCTTTTTGAATTAAATTTTGAATTTTATTAAATTGAGCTTCAGAAATTACTGGTCCTATATGATCTCCTTCTTTATTTGGATCGTCAACTTTAAACTCATTTGCATATTTTTTAAGTCTTTCAACTGCTTCTTTGTACATTGATTTTTCGACAAGCATTCTAGTGGGTGCATTACATGATTGACCAGAATTTCTAAAACATCTTAATGCACCTCTTTCTATTGCTTCCGGGTCAGCATCTTTAAAAATAATGTTAGCACCCTTTCCACCAAGTTCTAAACTAACTCTTTTAAAATCTTTGGCTGCATTTTTTGAAATTAAAGCTCCTGCTCTAGTAGATCCGGTAAAAGATATCATGTTTACATCAGGATGACTTGTTAGTGCGTCTCCTGTTATAGCTCCATCTCCATTAACCAAGTTAAAAACACCAGGAGGAAATTTAGCTTCATCAATCATCTCAGCAAGTATCATAGATGATAGTGGAGCCAGTTCAGATGGTTTTAATATCATTGTGCATCCTGCTGAAATTGCAGGTATCACTTTAAGACAAACTTGATTCATCGGCCAATTCCAAGGTGTAATCAATGCACAAACTCCTTTTGGCTCATATAATATTCTTTGATTTGGTGCATGTTCACCTAATGGTTTTTCAAATTCAAATTTTTTTAAATATTTAATAAATGATTTGATGTGACTTGCGCCAGTTCCTGTTTGAAGTTTAGAAGAGAAATCTTTAGGCGCTCCCATCTCAAGAGTGATAGCATCAGAAATATCATTCCATCTTTTTTTATAAATTTCATAAAGTTTTTCTAATAATTTTATTCTCTCTTCTTTTGAAGAAAATCCCCAAGAATTAAATGCATTTTTAGCAGCTATAACAGCTGAATGAACATCTTCTTTATCCCCAAGCGAAATTACAGCACAACTTTTTTCGGTTGCTGGATCAATAACTTCTATTTGTTTTTGATTTTTTGGAGCTATCCATTTGCCATTGATATAAAAATTTTTCTTTTCAAGCATACAGAACAAATAACCTATTGTTGTTTTTTTGCAAATAGATTTGTTAATTCATAAACTATAGTTGCGGCAGCTAAAGACGTAACTTCAGCATGATCATATGCTGGAGATACTTCAACAACATCAGCAGAAATTAAATTTAGTCCTGAAAGACCTCTTAAAACATTTACCATTTCTCTCGTAGTCATTCCTGCAATTTCAGGTGTTCCTGTTCCAGGAGCAAAAGCAGGGTCTAATACATCTATATCTATTGATAAATATAACGGATTGTTTCCTACTCTATTTCTTATTCTTTCTGCAATTTTATCAGTTCCTTGAGTTTGAAATTCGTCACAATGAATTATTTTAAATCCAAAACTTGCATCATTTTTAAGATCGTCTCTACTATATAAAGGTCCTCTTATACCAACGTGCATTGAAGCATCATCTAAAAATAAATTTTCCTCTCTTGCTCTTCTAAAAGGAGTTCCATGAGTAAAAGGTGCTCCAAAATATGTGTCCCATGTATCTAAATGTGCATCAAAATGAACTAATGCTACTGGTCCATTGTTTATTTTATTTACGGCTTTTAGTAGAGGAAAAGCAATTGTGTGATCACCTCCCATGCTTATAATTCCTCCTACTTTATTTAATAATTCAACAGCACCTACTTCAACTTGTCTTATGGCTTCTTCAATATTAAATGGATTGCATGTTATGTCGCCTGCATCAGCCACTTGTTGCTCAACAAATGGCTCGCTGTCATAATTTGGATGATAATTAGTTCTTAAGTGTTTTGAAGCTTGCCTTATACTCTGTGGACCAAATCTTGCACCAGGTCTATAGCTTGTTCCTGCGTCAAATGGGATTCCTACAATTGCTACATCACATTTTTCTACATCTCTTAGTTCCGGTAACCTTGCAAAAGTTGAAGGTCCTGCAAATCTAGGAACTTTTGTTCCGCTAACTGGCTGTATTGTTTTTTTATTTTTTTTCAAAGTATGTTTATTTAACCACAACTTTTTCTTTTACGAAAGCCCTACATTAGGAAGAAATACAGTCAAGGAGAGTAAATTTTACTAGGATAGTTGTATACTGTCACTAACATTAATTTTTCCATGTTCTAAAGCTTTCAAATATATTCCCATATCATAATGGTTATAATTTTTTTTAAGAGATTGAAGCAAGTTTAAAGTAGCGTCATCAGTTTTTGGTTTTAAGTTTATAGCTACACATCTAGGAATATTTTTTTCAACTTTAAAAGAAATGTTGTTAATTTTAATAATTTTTCCTATCCAATTCCTTTCTTCCCATGCATCCATTCCTTCAATATAAAAATTTCCTCTAAATCTTTGAAACTCAACTTTTTCATTAATTTTTTTTTCAAAATCCTTAACGCTGTTAAGATTTATTAAAGATATTGAGTTAAAAATATTGTTTGAATTTGAAGTATCAAAAAACGGAAATTCAATATTCTTTAGAAGAAAAATAGGTTTTGCTAAGGAGTTTTCTAATTCGTTTAATTTTTCAGAAAGCTTGGTTTTTTCTTCATCAATATCTGTGGAAATTGTAATTAACTCTTTTTCTTTAAGATTTAAAGAAAGTTTATTTTTATTATATGTAAAGTTATATTTATTTAATACAGGTGAATTTTTTAAAGTTAAAAAATTATTTAACTTTCTTTCATTTGGATTTTTTTCCATAGACTTTCCTTTTTCTAAATCAACGCCTCTTGAAAATGCAAATATTCTATCATTAGTCATACCTAGATCTTTTTTAACATCACAAGTATCAATACTTTGAAATGACAAAGTTTTAACAGGACAATAATAAATCGATGAAATTGAGCATTTCATTCTATTAATATTTCCCCTTTTTTTTTGCTCCAATGTAAAATATTTTTGACAGTTCGTCCTTTGCCTTATTCCAAGACAGTATATCTTCTTCTGCCATAAGTGCTTTGGGAATATTGGAATATTGATGAAATTTATGTTTATCTTCTCCTCTTGCCTTTTGAACGTAAATTTTTCCAAGAACTTGATCTACATTACTTCCAATATAACTTTGGACTACAAAGCCTATTCTTCTATCATTACTTTTATTTAAACCCGAACCATGAACTACTGTTGGGTGATGTAATGACATTTGCCCTGCTTTTAAAACCACAAATTCTGTTTTTTCTAGTGGTACATTTTCTATTGTTTGGCTTCTTGTAAGCAAATTATTTTCATCAAATTTTTGTTCATGTTTTTTTAAATTTTCTTTATGAGATCCAGGCAACATTCGCATACACCCATTTTTTTCATTTGCATCCGTTACCGCAATCCATGCAGTGACCCAATTATGAGGTTCAAGACCTATATATTTTGCGTCTTGATGAAAACTTACAAATCCTTTTTCATTAGCATTTTTAATAAAAAGAGTTGTTCCACAAATAAGAATATTTTTACCAATAATACTTTCAACAGCATCTAGTATTTTATTATTAAGACATACTTTGTTAAAGACAGGAGAAATCAAATGTACATAATTGCGTCCTATTCCTTCAAGAGCATTTGGCCATTTTTTTTCAATAGTTTCTATTTCTTGTCTAATCTCATTAGCCTCTTGCTTTGACAAAACATTAATTGGAGCAATGTAACCTTTTTGATTATATAAATTTATCTGCTGATCAGACAAGCTTGCCATTTTAATTTACTAAAAGTTTGCCTGTATTTAAAGTGTGTTTAATTCTTTCTTGAGTTTTTTTTGTTTCTATTAATCTCATAAAAGACTCTAATTCTAATTTATACAATTCATCTTCGGAAAGCGTTTTATTTATTGTTGTATCTCCACCGCTTAATACATTAGCTAATTCTTTGCCGACTTCCATACCATGATCCAATATAACTTTTTCATTGTATAATTTTTCTAAAACTTTTATCATTTTTTCTTTAAGGGGTTTTCCAGATAATTTAAATGTACATTTTTTTGGAGGTTTAAAATCACTGTTTTCTTCTATTATTTTTTTTGAAACTTGAAATAAACTGTTTCTGTTCATTACCTTTTTATCTTCTTTTCTTAAAAATTTTAGTGGTTCAGCTTCAACGGTTGAGGTTGCTGTTGTCCCATAACCAATAATATTAAATACTTTTAAAGGAGCAAAATCAGGATCTTTCTTAGCTTCAGCTGTTTGAAACCATCTCCACAAAACTTCTTTGCATCCTCCGCCAGCTGGCACAAGGCCTACCCCAGTTTCAACCAATCCCATTACAATATTTGTATGCGATACCACAAAATTTGATTGAATAGCTACCTCTTCACCTCCGCCTAATACTAAACCGGATGGGGCTGAGATCACTAGGTGATCTGAATATTTTAAATGCTTACACGTTTCTTGAAAGTATTTAATAAACTTTTCGATAGATTTAAAATCACCTTTGTCCGCAAAGTTCATGGTATAAGTTAAATTTACACCTGCAGAAAATTGCATACTTTCATTTATAATTATTAAAGGTTTGTCAGTTGCATTTTTTAATGCATCCATAGAGTCATAGTCTAAAGCGCAAGCTTTTGTAGTAAATTCAACAATATTAAAGTCTTTAAATCTATAAATTTCTGCAGATTTATTTTTATCTAACTTAATTGCTTTTGGTTTGATTTTTCCTAGTGTTTCAATATCTGTATATTGTTGTCTTTCACCATAAAAATTTTCATCTTTTGTTTTTGATAAATTTTCTAAGAATTGATTATTTTTAAAATTATCAATACGATTAAAAAAATTTTTAACTCCAATTGATTTTAACATTTCAAATGGACCCATTGCCCAGTTAAAACCAAGTCGCATGGCTTCATCAATGTCGTTAAATTTGTCTGTAATACTGGGTACTAGTGATGAAGCATATTTTATTATCTTAGAAATCACGGACCATGCATATTCACCATATTTATCTTTCCTATTAATTAGCAGGTTTAAATTTACTGTATCAATAGCAAGATCAATTTTTTTTGAAGGAAAATACTCTCCTGTTTCAAGGTTAATTGCTTCTAATATTTTTTGATTGTTTTGCTTGTTCATTCTATAGAAGCCACCTTTCCCTTTTCTTCCAGTGTAGCCTGTTTGAATTAATTTTTTAATTAATGGCATTTCTTTAGCAACTTCCTGAAAAGGATCGTTTTTTGAAAGTTCTTTTATAAAACTTTTTAAAACATCTGCCATTAAGTCTATGCCAATTAAATCATAAAGACCAAATACACCCGTTTTTGGTATGCCCATTGGTCTCCCAAAAACTGCATCTGCTTCTTCAATAGATAGTTTCATTTTAAAAGCTTCAGTCATTGCCACTTGCATAGCAAAAACTCCTACTCTATTTCCTAAAAAACCTGGGGTATCATTACAAATAATTGCCCCTTTGCCTAGTTCTTGTTCACAAAATTTTTTTAATGAATTAATTTTGTCAAGATCATTATTTTCATTTTTAACAATTTCTAATAAGCCCATATAACGAACAGGGTTAAAGAAGTGCGTAATACAAAAATCCTTTTTTTGATCGTCATTTAATTTTTCAGATAAAACTTTTATAGGTATTGATGAAGTATTGGATGAAACGATTGCTCTTGACTTTCTTGACTTAAAAATTTCTTCATAAATATTATGTTTAACATCTATTCTTTCAACAACAGCCTCAACTATCCAATCGGCATCTTTTACTGCATCAAAATCATCATTTATATTACCTACATTAATATTATTTATTTTTGATTTATCTATTAGCAATGGTGGTTTAGATTTATGTATTCTGTCTCTAGCTTTTTCTGAAATTTCCGTTGTTAAGTCTAGTAATGTTACAGGAATATTTGCATTACATAAATGAGCAGCTATTCCACTTCCCATCGTTCCTGATCCAATTACTACAACTTTTTTTATTTCCATAAATGAAATGATTTTTAACTTATAATATTCAGTCTGAAAATGATAAAATTTATCTTTGTTTAATTCCTCTTAATCTTTCAGATCTTCTTCGTAACATTTCAACAGTTGTTAATAGTGCTATTGATAATGCCACTAAGCATGTTGCCATACATAAAATTACAGGACTAGTTTCTTGACGAAGTCCGGCCCACATCTGCTTTGGTATAGTTATTTGTTCAACGCTACCAACAAACATAACAATTACAACTTCATCAAAAGAAGTAATAAATGCAAATAATCCTCCCGAAATTACACCAGGAAGAATTAGAGGCATAATAACTTTAAAAAATGTTCGCATTGTATCTGCGCCTAAACTTTGAGAAGCTCTAATTAAATTGGTATCAAAACCAGTTAAAGTAGCTGTAACTGTGATTACAACAAATGGCGTTCCAAGAGCAGTATGTGCAAGAATTAAACCTAGATATGTGTGTGTTAACCCAATTTTTGAATAAAAGAAAAACATTCCTGCTGCAGTTATGATTAGTGGAACGATCATTGGTGAAATTAATATCGCCATAAGAACAGCTTTAAATGGCATATGTGGTCTGCTCAGACCTAACGCAGCAACAGTGCCTAGTGCAGTTGCAAGAAATGTAGCGATAATTCCAATAAAAAAACTATTTCTAGTTCCTAACATCCACTTATCAGTAACAACCGTTGTATCTCCTATACTGCTAATACCAACCATTTGCCTATACCATCTAAGAGACCAAGCATCAGGCTCAAAATTCATAAACTCTCTTGTAAATTCAAAAAATGGTGATGCACTAAATGACAGTGGAAGAATTATAAAAATTGGTGCTATTAAAAAGAAAAAGACTAATCCACAATAGGTTAAAAAAGAATAATATCCTACTCTTTGTCCAGTTGTTGCATATGCAGGTAAAGCCATAGTTATCCTAATTTAATATTTTCTATTCCTACTATTTTATTATAAGCCCAATACAAAACAGTCATCATTGCTAAAAGTATAGCTCCTAATGAAGCGCAAAGCCCCCAATTCAATGTTGTTTTTAAATGATAAGCAATCCAATTTCCTACCATTTGTCCATCCTTACCACCTACAAGTTCGGGAGTAATATAATATCCAATTGCAATTATAAATACGAGCAAACATCCAGCACTAACTCCTGGAACTGAATTTGGCATGTAAATTTTATAAAATGCATGCATTGGAGAGGCTCCAAGATTTAAAGCTGCCCTCATATATGTTGGTGAAATAGTTTTCATTACACTATACAAAGGCAAAACCATAAAAGGTAGTAGAATTTGTGTCATCACTATTACAACAGCTGTTTGATTGTACATGAGTTGGAAACGGTTTTCATCTTCTAGCAAGTTTGACATAACCAATAGGTTATTAAGAACACCTTTTTGTTGTAACATGACCATCCAGGCAACAGTTCGAACTAGCAAAGAGGTCCAAAAAGGTAGTAAGACACATATCATTAAAAGATTGCTATATTTCATAGGCAATGTTGCAAGCAAATATGAAATTGGATATCCTAAAAGCAAGCAAAACAACGTAACTAAAAGACTTACCTTAAACGTTTTAATCCATGTTTTGTTATAAATACGTCTATTTTCTTTTTGTTGAACTACGTTTTTGCTTGAATCGTATTTTAAATCAACAGCATTTAAATAATATCCCATAGTCGTAGGATCTACCATTTGTCCAATAGCCAACCAATATTCAGGATCTCCCCATTTTTTATCAATTGCAATCATTTTCTCTTTATAAGGACCTTCTTCAATTTTTTTAAATTTTCTTTTAGATTTTTTTAATAAACTTTTCCAACCAGATTTAGAATAATTCATTCTGGTACTTGCTTTACCAACACTGTAGCCTTCACTATTTTTTAATTCAAAAAACATTGTTTTGTAAACTTCTTCAGAAGGAAGACCTTGTCGGTCCCATTTTTTATAAACTTCAAATGTTTTTGGGAAAACTGTATTGATTTGCCTGTCATCAATGCTCCGAGCTAACATGTCGCCGATTGGAACTAAGAATGTAATTAATATAAATGCTAAAAGTGGAAGTACTAAAAGAAATGCTCTGATTTTATTTATACGTTCAGCTTTTTTAAGACTAACTTTTAATGGAATTCCATCGGTTGTTAATATTGGCCCTGATGAAGTTTGAGTTTGATTCATAAAACTATTTTATACAATAAAATTATTACACAATAAAAAAAAAGGCGAGATAAAAATCTCGCCTTTTTTAAATTATATTACGAATTATTAGCTACCTTTCCAAGCACCAAATCTTTCGTGAACTTCAGCACCATTATCAGCCCACCAAACTGGGTCTCCTATAACAGCTCTTTTTAGAACTTTTGGAGTTGTTGGCATGTGAGGCAAGATATCAATATTACCACCTTCTTTTACGAACCAAGGTTCGCCTTTTTTGATAATATCAATACTAGATTTTCTCATAGGACCGTATGGAATGTATTTAGCTTGTTCTGCATTAGATGCTGCAGATGAAGCGTGAGCCATAAACGCAAGTGCTTCAGCTTCATTTCCACCTTTAATAGCTACAAGATATTCTTGTTCAAGAACTGTAGCATCCCAAATGTATTCGAAGTTTTTACCTTCTGAAAGGATAGCTGCACCAATTCTACCGTTGTATGCTAATGCCATAACAACTTCACCGCTTGATACTAACTCAAGTGGTTTAGAACCTGATGACCAAAATACAACGTGATCTTTAATTGTATCTAGTTTTGCAAATGCTCTGTCTATTCCTTCGGGAGTACTCATTACTTCGTATACTTTGCTAGCTTTAACTCCATCAGCAACTAGTGCCATTTCGATTAAAGCGTTTGCCCAAGTATGTATTCCTCTTTTTCCAGGAAACTTTTTAACATCAAAAAAGTCTTTAATGTTTTTTGGTTTTTTCCCTGGGAACGCTGCTTTGTCATAAAATGCAGTGTAAGCCCAAAAAATTTGTGGAACAACACATTCAGAAACTGGTGGTACAACTAAGTCGTTTAAAAACTCACTTTGGTCTACTTTTGCAAATAAACCTTCGTCGCATCCCGTGATCGCTTGGTCTGGAAGTACGTCTACTACATCCCAAGTTACATTTCCTGCTTCTACTTGTGCTTTGATTTCTCCAAGACCACCATTATAGTTTTCAACAGTAATTGAAGAACCTTTGTCATAAGTATCTATGTAAGCTTTTTGTTGGCTGGCTGTATAAGCGCCACCCCAAGAAACGAAAGTTATATCTGCAATTGCAGATCCAACAAACGCCATTGAGATTAAACCAAAAAAAGCTGCTTTGATTGCTTTTCTCATTTATTTTCCCCTTTAAATTAAATTTAATTTAAGTTTTAAAGGCGAAAGTAAAACATAATTGCTTAAAGACTGCAAAACGTTTTTTTTGTTGATTTTGCTTAAATTAATTAGCTTAATTGAGGTCTAAAGCTCTAGAATCAGAAGCTTTCCAAGACAATTTGACTGTTGCACCTTCTTTTAAGTTTGCTCCCTTATAAGAATTTGGAATTTTAACTATAAATTGATCATTTCCACAAACTTCGACACGGGATCTTATATGATCACCTAAATATATTAATTCTTTCACTTTTGCCTCAAAATTATTTTCAAAATTTTCTGATGAGTTAATAGCAACTCTCTCTGGTCTCAATGAAACTAATGAACCATCTCCATTATTATTTACATTTATTTTTAAAGCCTGAACATCGTCCCCGGACTCTGTAGTAATAATACAGTTTTCTCCATTAATTGATTTCACTTTCCCTTTTAGTTGATTATTCTCTCCAATAAATTGTGCAACAAAAGAACTATTTGGCTTTTCATATAAAACATCTGGAGAAGAAATTTGTTGAATCTTTCCATCATTAAAAACTGCAATTCGATTTGACATTGTTAAAGCTTCGCTTTGATCATGAGTTACATAAACAACTGTTATTCCAATTTTTTCATGAATATGTTTAATTTCATATTGCATTTGTTCTCTTAAATTTTTATCAAGTGCTCCAAGCGGTTCGTCCATTAAAACCAATCTTGGTTCAAACACTAGAGATCTGGCTAATGCAACACGTTGTTGTTGTCCTCCTGATAATTGTAAAGGCATACGGTTTCCAAAGTCTTGTAATTCAACCATTGAAAGTGCATTTCCAACTTTTTCATCTATTTCAGATTTTTGCATTTTTCTAACTTCAAGTGGAAATGCTAAATTTTCTTTTACTGTCATGTGAGGAAATAAAGCGTAGTTTTGAAAAACCATCCCTATACCTCTTTTATTTGGTGGAATACTACTTATTGGATTTCCATCCAAATAAATTTCTCCGCTTGTTGGAGTTTCAAAACCAGCTAACATCATTAAAACAGTTGTCTTACCTGATCCAGATGGTCCTAACATTGTTAAAAACTCACCTTTTGGGACATCAAGATTTAAATCTTTAACGACCAGTATTTCGCCATCGTAACTTTTATCTACCTTCTCGAATTTTACGAAACTATCTTTTTGAGACATACATATTTAAAACATTAGACAAAGATTAATTCAAGTATTAATTAATGATTAGTTCATATAGTTATTTTTGCTATATTTTTCATATTGATTGTTCTTTAATTAATTTTTTAAGACGTAAAATCATAACTTTTGGTGCTTGCAATGATGGATATATTTTTTGAACTTCTTTATAGCTTTCAATCGCTTTTTTATAATTTTTTAACTTAGTTTGAACTAAGCCTTGTCCAGATAAAGCTCCAAAGTGTCTTTTTTCAAACTTAAGCACTTCGTTTATATCATTTTGTGACTGTTCGTACCTCCCCATCATATAAAGAACGGTTGCACGCTTATTCCAGGCTTCGGACCATTTAGGATCCTCTAAAATTATCTGTGAAAAAAGTCCATAGGCTTTACTTAATTTTCCTTCATTTATTAATAATGAACCTTGGGCTAATAATTCTGTTAATCTATAACCTCTTCTATCATCAGATGGATGGGTTATCCAAATTTTCCATATTTTACTTTCTATTTCTGCGGCCTTTGTGTTTTCACTGCTTTTTAGCTGTTTAAAAAGATTGTTTAATTCATTATCTCTTTTTTCAGCGCTAACATTACTAAATATTAGCAAACTTAGAATAATGATTTGTAAAAGTTTTTTCACAATTTCTATTTAGCTTTTTCTAAATAATGTTTAAAAGCTTTGCTTCTAATATCAATTCTGAAAGTATCAAATTGATTAATATCTTTTATTGGAGAATCAATTTGATTAGTTGCTTTGTCCATATTGTAACATGATAAAATAATTTTTCCTTCATCTTTAAAATAAAACGAAATACTGGTTACTGTACTTTTTCCAGATTGATTTGGTTCTTGAAAAATTTTCCTTGGGTTGTAAGCAACCTTGTATAATTGTTTTTTCCCTTGTTTAGTATTTTTAAATAATCTAGATATATTTAGAGCTGCAGTATCTAGTTCTTTGTTACATTTGTCATGCTCGTATTTTTTTTTTACCACTATTCCAACTAATCCTTCGATTATAAAATCATCACCATCATTTTTGTAACTTATTTTAAACCAGTCATAAATACCTTTACCCAATAAAAGTGAAGTTGAATACTCTTTATAACTATAATTAAACCAATCAAGCTCGCTGTCTTCTAGTTGAGATTCAGTAAAATAATCTAAAGCACTATCTCCAATGCTTATACTTTCAATTTTGAAATCTTTAATATCATCTGCATGAGTGCTTGTACTTAACAAAAAACCGAAAAACACAATCCTTAAAATTTTTTTCATTATCCTTTGATATGTAACTCATCAGGAAATTTATAAAAATTCTCAGCCCCATTTTCTGTAACTCTAATTGATTCACTGCTTTCAACACCCCATTCACCAAACTGCATTACAGCAATCATATGAAAACAAACATTTTTTTGTAAAACAGTTTTGTCACCTTTTTGAATATTGAGTGTATGTTCACCCCAATCTGGAGGATAACCTATGCCTATTGAATAACCTGTTCTAGATTTCTTTTCTATTCCATATTTATCCAAAACTTTCCAAAAAGCTTGTGCTACATCATTAGCAGTGTTTCCGGGTTTTGTTGCATCAATACCTGCTTGAAGTGCTTCTCTAGTTCTTTTCATTGTATCTATTTTTTTTTGATCAGGCTTTCCTAGTAAAACTGTTCTTGCCATGGGACAATGATATTTTTTATATACTCCAGATATTTCAATAATTGATGCTTCTCCTTCTACGAATTTATCATCTGTCCAAGATAAGTGTGAAGCTGATGTTCCTTTTCCGGTTGGTATCAAAGGTACAATTGATGAATAATCTCCACCATGTTCTTTGGTTCCACTTATTAAAGTTGAATATATTTTTGCAACAGCATCACATTGTCTTACTCCAGGGTTAATTGATTCAAATGCAGTTTTCATTCCTAGCTGAGTAATTTGAGATGCTATTTTCATAAATTTTATTTCTTCATCTGATTTAACTAATCTCACCCAGTTAACTAATCTCTCAGAATCTTTAATTTTAGCATCAGGCAAACCATTTTTTAATTTTTCATGAGAGTAAGCGGTAAAATAATGGCTATCCATTTCCACGCCTATACTTAGTTTGTCCCATTTTCTTTCCTTTATAATTTCTATTAATCTATCGTAAGGATGTATTGGCCAAACATGAATGTATTTTTCGTCGTAAACAATAATATTTTCATCTTTCAAATAAGTTTTTATGTAGGCTCCTCCTGCGTCTTGTGCTCTAACAAAACACAAAGGTTCTTCTGCATTAACATGAACTATTACACACTGGGCGTAGTAAAATGACCATGCATCGTAACCAGTAAGGTAATTCATGTTATTTGTGTCTTGAGAAATTAACAAATCTATACCTTTCTCTTGCATTGATCTTTGAACTTTTTTAAGTCTTTCTTTGTACTCTTCTTTTGAAAATAACATGATTAATTACTTAAAAATAATTTTCCAAAACCATTAATTGGCTCAGTTTTTTTTATATTTTGTAAAGTTTCCCAAATTAAAACCTGATTACTAGATAAAACTATTTTGTTTAATTTTTTTTCTAATTTATCAACAATATTTAAAGCTGGTAAATTTGTACAAGAAAGAAAAACTGCTTCCGCTTCTCCTAAATCCATTTTTGTAATAACTTCAAACAAATAGTCAGGATCAACTTTTGCGATATCATTATCATGCAAAATATCAAAATATGAATTTGACGTAACAATAAAATTTTCCTTTTTAAAATAATCTACTACATCATTGTTCAGTTTTTCTGAATAAGGTGTAAAAATTGATACTTTTTTAACATTCATTTTTCTAAGAGCTTTAACAGCAGCTGAACTTGGTGTAACAACCTTTGCTTCTGGCTTTGCTAAATTAATTTTATTTTTAATTGAATCATATCCTGAAGCAATTGTTCCTGACGTGCAACCATATACAACACAATCTAGCTTTTCATCAGGAAGTATATCTTTGGAAACTTCTGTTACATTTTCTGCCATCTTAATAAGATTTTCTTTGGTTAATGGGTAATAACTTCGAATACGATTTACAAATAGATCTATCTTCATATTTTCAATAATTTTTTTGAAATCTTTTTCAATCATAAAATCAGTTGATAATGCTATCAATCCTACTTTAGAATTAATTCCTGAGTTGAATTTTGGAGCTATCTTTATTGAATTCATTTAATATCTTATAATATAGAATAAAAAATGAATATATAATTTAATTTTATTTAATCAAAATTAAATATTCTTATGGAAAGGATATAATGAAAATAGGATTTATTGGCTTGGGAAATGTAGGTGGAAAGCTCGCTGCAAGTTTATTAAGAAATAAATTTAATTTAACTGTAAGAGACATAGAAACAAAGTTAACAAATAATTTAAAAAATAAAGGAGCAAAAGTTTCAAATAGTGCGAAAGAACTAGCTGAACAAACCGATTTAATTATTACCTGTCTTCCTTCTCCTGAAATATGTGCAGAAGTTATGGAATCTCATGATGGAGTTATTAATGGGCTTTCAAAAAATAAAATATGGTTAGAAATGAGCACAACAGACGAGTCCGAAGTTAAAAGGCTGGGTAAACTGGTTGTGGATAAAAAAGCTATCCCTTTAGACGGCCCAGTTAGTGGAGGATGCCACAGAGCTGCAACGGGTAACATTTCTATTTTTGTTGGAGGAGAAAGAAGTGGTTTTGAAAAAATTTTACCAATTTTAACCACTATGGGTAGAAAAATTTTACACACTGGAGAGCTTGGAACTGCCTCTATCTTAAAAGTAATTACTAATTATTTAGCTTCTGTTCACTTGGCTGCACTTGGTGAAGCTTGGACTGTTGCAAAAAAATCAAAATTAAATCTTAATAAAACTTATAAAGGAATAGCAGTTTCATCTGGAAATTCTTTTGTTCATGAAACGGAAAGTCAGGTAATATTAAATGGTTCTTACAATATAAATTTTACAATGGATTTAGTTCAAAAAGATATGAATCTTTTTAATGAACTTTCTAAAAAATTAAAGACACCATTAGAAATATCACCTTTTATATTAGATATATTTAAAGATGCTCAAAAAAAATATGGTCCTAGAGCTTGGTCGTCAATGGTGGTAAAAAGACTTGAGGATAAATTTGGTTTGGATTTTAGATCTGGTGGTTTTCCAGATGAATTGATAGATAATGAAAAAGAAGAAAAAGGATATGAAATATAATTATGAATAATGAATTGTTACGCCCCATTAGTACTGAAGAAATTGATATTTATCATAGTGACGGTGTTGTACCATTGAGAGGAATGTTCGATAAGGACTGGATTGAACTTTTAAATAAAGGTCTTAATGTTAATTGTGAATCTCCAACGGAACGTTCGCGTATATGGGATAAAGATGACGCAGGACATATCATGTTTTATGACACTTTAGCTTGGAGAGAAATTGAAGAATATAAAAAGTTTATTTTCAACTCTCCGGCTGCTCAGATTTGTGGTCAATTGATGAAGGCAAAAGCTGTTCATTATTTCTTCGATGCAGTATTCGTGAGATCTCCTGGTACTAAATTTGAAACTCCTTGGCATCAAGATGAACCTTATTGGTCTATAGAAGGTTATGACGCATGCACACTTTGGATGCCGTTAGTGCCAGTTAAACAAAAAAATTGTTTGTCATTTGTGCCAGGTTCACATCTTTTTAAATCTGTTTTTAATCAAAAAAATTTTGGTGAACTTACTGGTAATCCTAAAGATCAAGTCGACTTTTCTAAAGTAGCTGACCAAGAATTTCCAGATATCAATGCAGACCCTGAACGCTTTGGTGTGCTGAGCTGGGAATTACAGCCAGGTGATTGTATCGCCTTTAATGGTCGAACTATGCATGGAGGTTCGGGGAGGCTAGATAATGACACTAGTTTAAAAGTTTTTACCACTAAGTGGATGGGTGATGATGTGCGTATTAAGTTTCGTAATTACGGAATGGATCCAGATTTTAGTTCTGTAATGATAAAAAAAGGTTTAAAATCTGGTGACCGACCTAGTACAGACATGTATCCATTAGTATGGAGTAAAAAATAATTTAAAATGCTTGAGAAAAGAGATTTTTATATAAATGGAAAATGGGTTAAACCTTTTAAATCAAATGACTTTGAAGTAATTAACCCATCTAATGAAGAAACTTTTGCTATCATTTCTCTAGGGTCTAAAGAAGATACCGAAGCAGCAGTAAAAGCTGCAAAAGAAGCTTTTGTTAAATGGAAAGAAACCTCTAAAGAAGAAAGAATAAATCTTTTGGAAAAATTACTTAAAATATATAAAAAAAGATTTAATGAATTAGTTGAAGCACAATCAATAGAGATGGGAGCTCCAATTGATTATTCGAAATCAGATCAAACTGCAGCTGGACAGTCACATCTAGAAGATTTTATATTAAGACTAAAGAATTTTAAATTTGAGGAACATTTTGACTCAAAATCTAACAACCACATATGTTACGAACCTATTGGAGTTTGTGGTTTAATTACACCATGGAATTGGCCAATTAATCAAATAGCATTAAAAGTATTTCCAGCTTTTGCAACTGGATGTACTATGGTTCTTAAACCACCTGAGATAGCACCAATTTCACCAATGTTATTTGTTGAAATGGTACACGAAGCAGGTTTCCCAAAAGGAGTTTTTAATTTGGTTAATGGAGATGGTGCTGGAGTTGGAACACAAATTTCAGGTCATCCGGATATTGATATGGTTTCTTTTACAGGATCAACAAGAGCAGGAAAGCTTATTTCAAAAAATGCTGCTGAAACAACTAAAAGAGTTTGTTTAGAACTAGGTGGTAAAGGCGGAAACATAGTTTTTGCGGATTCATATCCTAATGCAGTTAGAGATGGAGTTAGAAATGTAATGAGTAATTCTGGCCAAAATTGTGATGCACCAACGAGAATGCTTGTTGAAAAATCTATTTATGAAAGAGCTGTGAAAGAAGCAACAGATGAAGCAAATAAAATTAATGTAGATCTTGCTTCAAAAGAAGGAAGTCATATTGGCCCTGTAATTTCAAAAACTCAGTACGATAAAATAGTTGATTTGATTAAAATTGGAATTGATGAAGGAGCAACACTGTCAGCAGGAGGTCCAGATCGTCCAAATAACTTAAGCAAGGGTTATTTTGTTAAGCCAACTATATTTTCTGATGTAACAAATGATATGCAAATTGCAAAAAAAGAAATTTTTGGACCAGTTCTTTGTATAATTCCATTTGAAACAGAAGAAGAAGCAATTAAAATTACAAATGATACACAATACGGACTTGGAAACTACATTCAAACTGAAGATAAAGAAAAAGCAAAAAGAGTCGCTAAAAACTTAAGGTCGGGATTAGTCTATATAAATGGAAACTCACTTGATCCTGGAACGCCGTTCGGTGGATATAAACAATCTGGTAATGGACGTGAAGGTGGTATTTGGGGACTAGAAGAGTTTCTAGAGGTAAAAACAATTACTGGATGGAAGTAGTAATTTTTAATGGCTCATTTATTAATCCATAGAGGGATTGTAAATAAACAATATAAAGAAAACCTTCTTAAATCATTTAAACAGTCATTTAAAAAAGGTTATGGAATTGAAACTGATATACATGCCACAAAAGACCATGAATTTATTTGCTTTCATGATTTTACCTTAAATAGAATTTTTAATAGAAAAGAAAGCGTGAAAAATATGGAATATTCTAAAATTAAAAAAATAAGCTCTCAAAATAAAAAACCAATTCCACTTTTAAAGGATTTGCTTAAAACTTCAAAAAATAAATATTCTTTATTTATTGAAATAAAACCAACTTTCTCAAAAAAAATGCTACAAAAATTATTAAAAGAAACATCTAAATTTTCAAAATGTGTGTTTATTTCTTTTAAGCATAAAAATATTTACAATTTGCTAAAAATAAAAAGTAATACAAAAGTAGGACTATCTTTTTCACCTCCTACAAGTGTTAAAACAATTATTAAAAAATCAAATAATAAAAAAATTAATTGTTTAATTTTGGATAAGTTTTTTTTAAAAAATAAGGGTATTCAAGATTTGAAAATTAAAAAATATTATTACACAATCAAAACAAAATTGGAATTTAAAAAGTATAATAAAAATAATAATTTGATATTTGAAAATTTATAAAATTATTTTTTTAGATAATCCAATCTTCCAATAATTTCATCTCGGTCCATGTAATAGCCTTGAAGATGTCTGTGGCCAGAGTTCGGATCAAATTCGGTTCTTCCATGTAAAAGTCTTCTATTGTTAAATGAAAAAATATCTCCGGGCTCTAATCGAAATTTAATTTGAAATTTATCATCGTGTAAGAGTTTTCCGAATCTATGATGAGCTTTATAAACTTTTTCCATAATATCAGGATGACAATCTAATGCATCCATAGTAGCAACACTAAATCTAATATCATTGTAGTCGCCATCTTTAGTTAAAGAAATTGCTGGAGCGTGAAAACTTCTATGCGCATCCTGTGTGTAGTCTTTGTCTCTAAATTTAAGTGGTACATTGACTAAAGTTTCAAAAAATTCTTTTTCATTATTTCTTAAATAATCTGCAACAGCAAATGCATCGACTGCTGAAGAATCTCCACCTTTTGCAGCATTTATTAAACAATGAAGAAATTGATAACCTGGAGGATTTTCGAACCATGGTAAATCCATATGATTTCTCAAAGCATGAGCTGTGTAAGCTGAATTGTTTGGTTTTGGAATATTTATAACTTCAAAAGGTGTTTTGAAAAAAGTTTCTCTTGTATGACTTATTCTGTTTAAAACAGGAAATGCTGACTCTTTTTCTATTGGTGTATTTTTAACAATTGCAATTCCTTTATAATGTAAAAGTTCTAGCCATTTTATCAAACCTTCATCGGAATTAATTATTTCATCGTGCTCAATATGAATAGATTTTAAATTTTTTTCTAAAGAACTGTCCCACAGTTGATAAGGAGAAACATATTTTTTATTGTTGTTTATAGTATAGCAATTTTTTCTAAGCCATTCTTGTTCATAGAAACTTGTGTGATTGCCTTCACTCCATTCTATTTCTAATTTACCTTCATTATTAATTTTGTAAGTTTTGGGTTCTATATTTGTCGAAATTTCAAGTATATTAAACATTCTGTGCCTTGAGTCTTTGTCATGTGCAGTTGGACAATTATCTCTTAACCACAAAAAATTAAAATTACTTTTTTCTCCGTCGCTCCATTCAATATTTAATGCTGAATCATTTTTTGAAACTTTAGAAATTTCTATTGTCATAAATTAATTGTTATTTTATTTAAAATTGTTTTCAATTCAATTTATAATTGAATCTAAACATTATATAATGTTTTTTTCCTTATTTTATTGACATGTATCAATTGATTAATGGTTGTATTTTATCTCAGATCAAGTTTTAATACGCCCAGTTTAAACTAATAATGGAGGGAATTTCATGAAATTTCTTAGAAACTTAATACTTTCATTTGTATTTGCAGGAGCAATGACTCTAACTGCTACTAGCGCTAACGCTGGATGTGGTAAAGTACATTTGGGAGACTTTGACTGGGATAGTGCTAACATTCATACTGCTATTGCAGGTTATATTCTTGAAAAAGGATATGGCTGCGAAGTAGAATCAACAAAAGGAAGTACTACCCCAATAATGGCGGCTCTATTTGATCAACAAATAGATATTGTGACTGAAGTTTGGAGAGACAATCTTGTTCAATTGATAGAAGATAACCTAGCTAAAGGAACTATCATTGAGCTTGGTATTAACACTCCTTCATCTACTCAAGGATTCTATGTAGATAAACCAACTGCTGACAAGTACGGTTTAAAATCTGTTGAGGATATGAAAAGTGCTGAAATAGCGGCATTGTTTGCTGATCCAGAAGCTCCTGGAAAAGGTAGAATGACAAGCTGTATTTCAGGTTGGACTTGCTACACTATTAACTTAGTTAAGCACAAAGTTTATGGTCTAGATGAATTCTACACTAACTTTGATCCAGGCTCAGGTGGAGCATTAGATGCAGCGATCGCTGGTGGATTTAAAAAAGGAAAACCAGTATTTTCGTACTATTGGACACCTACAGGTTTGATGGGCAAAGTAGACTTGGTTAAATTAGAAGAGCCTAAATATGACCAAGCTTGCTGGGATGAAATGACTAAAGTTGTTGAAGATATTAAAGCAAATGGTCCAGATGTATATAAAGATACTTGTGCATGTGAATATGTTAATATGTCTTTAACAAAAGCTGCTTCAACTAAATTTGCTAGCAATGCTAAGAATAAGCCAGTTATAGATTTTATTAGAGCTTATTCAATACCAACAGCAGCAGTTAACAAAGCACTTGCGTTCTACATGGATGAATCAGGTGGAGATATGGAAGCAACAGCTAAGTACTTCTTATCAAACAATGCTATGTGGAAAAGCTGGGTTCCAGCTGATGTAGCAGCAAAAGTTGCAGATACACTGTAATTTTTATTAATAAATTATAACTAAGAGCCCAGAGATGGGCTCTTAGTTTTTTTAAGGAAAGTAATGGAAAAATATAAAAAATTTATCAAGCCAGTTATTTACTCAGTAGTTTTTGTATTTTTTATTATCATCAGCTATCGTTCTGCTAAACCTAGATACAAACCTGAAAATTTTACAGATATATTTAATGATTTTTCTTGGCTAGGAAACTGGCCTAAGTGGCTTGATTTTCCTTTAATGCAACCTCTTAATGCTGGTTTTGATTGGTTAATTGTAAAATATGGATTGTTTTTTGAAGGAATAAATAATTTTTTACTTGGTCTTTATACTGCAATGAAAAATTCTTTAGTTGGTTTACCTTGGCCAATTGTTATCGCTTTAGTTATTTTTATTACTTATTTTGCAAGTGGAAGAAAAACAAATACTACGGTGATGGTAGCTTTTTGTACTTTTTTTCTAGGCTTTTTAAGTCCAAGATATTGGGACAAATGCATTATGACAACTTGCATAGTAATTATTGGTATGTTGCTTTGTATTGTTGTGGGAATCCCAATTGGAATTGCCATGGCTAGAAATAAAAAGATAAGAAATGCATTATTACCTATTCTTGACTTGATGCAAACAATTCCAAGTTTTTGTTATTTAATTCCAGGTATTTTACTTTTTGGATTGGGTGCGGTGCCGGCAATAATAGCTATTTTTGTTTATGCTGTTCCTCCGCTAATTAGATTAACTGATCTTGGTATAAGATTAGTTGATAAAGAAGTGATAGAAGCTTCAGAAGCTTTTGGTGCAAGTAGAAAACAAACACTTTGGGGTGTTCAAATACCTTTGGCCTTACCTAATATCATGCAAGGTATAAACCAATGTACTATGATGTCGTTAGCCATGGTTGTTATTGCATCAATGATTGGAACAAGAGGTATTGGAGATGAAGTATTGCTTGGATTACAACAATTAAATGTAGGTATGGCAACTGAAGCCGGTATTGCAATTGTTTTATTAGCAATTATATTCGATCGAATTACTCAATCTTATGGTGAAAAAATTCAAGAAAGAACACAACAAAAGAAAGATATTAAGTTTTAAATTATGAGCAAAATTGAAATAAAAAATGTTTACAAAATTTTTGGAGACCAACCTTCAAAAGTTCTTCCAATGGTCCAGGATGGAGCAACAAAAGAAGAGATTTTAGAAAAAACTGGTCACACAGTTGGTTTGGACAATGTTTCTCTATCTATTGAAGAAGGAGAAACTTTTGTATGTATGGGTTTGTCTGGCTCAGGAAAATCTACTCTTATACGTCACATTAATAGATTAATAGATCCAACTTCTGGAGAGGTTTCTGTAGAAGGTACTAATGTTATGGATTTAGATCCTAAAAGATTGATTGAGTTTAGAAGACATAAAATGAGTATGGTCTTTCAAAGATTTGGTTTATTTCCTCACAAAACAGTTTTGGAAAATGTTGGTTATGGTCTTGAAGTTCAAGGACAAAAACCAGAAGAAAGAAATAAAACAGCAATGGAAAAAATTGATGCTGTAGGTTTAACTGGATTCGAAAATCAATATCCAAATCAATTATCTGGAGGAATGCAACAACGAGTTGGTTTAGCTAGAGCTCTTGCAACAAATACAGATATAATGTTAATGGACGAAGCATTTTCTGCTTTAGATCCTTTAATTAGAAGTGACATGCAAAAACAATTGATAGATTTACAAAGTGAATTAAAAAAAACAATAGTGTTCATAACTCATGATTTAGATGAATCGTTAAGATTAGGAGACCACATAGGAATATTAAATGGTGGAAGATTAGTTCAAGTAGGAACTCCGATAGATATTATTATGAATCCTGCTGATGATTATGTTGAAGCATTCGTCAAAGATGTAAATCGTGCAAAAGTAATTAAAGCCAAAATTATTATGACTCCTGCTAGTTCATCAAATGGAGTTGACAAATCAAACCTTGTTAAAGTACATGAAGACCAGTTTTTAGATGAGTTTTTGCCTAAAGTTGTTTGCTCAAATGCTAACTGTGAGGTTGTTGATAAGGGTGGTTTTGTTAAAGGATATATAACACAAAAAGAACTTTCAAAAGCTTTAACAAAAGAACATATGGCTGATGCGGCTAAGTCTAAATAACAAAAAAATCATTATTTCAGCTGGAGCTTCAGGAATTGGTTGGGCAACGGCAAAGATTTGTCTTTCTAAAGGTGCTATTGTTTATATTTGTGATATTGACACTAAATCTTTAAAAAAAATTCAAAAACATCCATTAAATAAAAAAAAATTATTTGCCTATGGATGTGATGCTTCTGATGAGTATGAAGTTTCAGATTTTTTCAATCAAGTTAGTAAAAAAACAAAAAAAATTGATGCCCTAATAAATAATGTAGGAATTGCAGGTCCAACTGGAAATATAGAAAAATTAAGTTCTGATGATTGGGAACAGACTTTAAAAATTAACGTCATAAGTCATTTTTACTTTACAAAACTTGCAATACCGATGCTAAAAAAAAACAAAGGTGGATCCATAATAAATATTTCTTCAGGTGCCGGTATTATGGGTTTTCCATTGAGATCTCCTTACGCAGCCAGCAAATGGGCAGTTATAGGAGTAACAAAAACTTTAGCTATGGAATTAGGTAAATTTAATATTCGTGTTAATGCAATTTGTCCTGGAACAATTAAAGGAAATAGAATGATAAGAGTTATTAGAGATAAAGCAAAATTTTTAAAAATTTCTAAAAAAAAAATTGAAAAAGAATTTGTTTCTATGGCTTCAATGAATTGTTGGATTTATGAAGAAGATATTGGAAAAATGTGTTCTTTTTTAATTTCTAGTGATGGTGAAAGAGTTTCTGGACAAACTATTCCAGTTGATGGAAATGCTATTCGATTAGATTAATTTTTTATTTATAGTTTTTTAATTTTAGTTTTTCTCTAGTTTCAGCAGGAGTCATTATTGATACCCCAAGATCATTTACAATTCTGATTGCTTTTTCTACTAATTGAGCATTGGTAGCTAGTTTACCTTTTTCTAAATATAAATTATCTTCAAGTCCTACTCTTGGATTGCCTCCCATTATTACAGTCTGAGCAACAAAAGGCATTTCATTTTTTGAAATTGCAAATCCTGACCAAATACCTTCTTTTGGCATAATGTCTTTCATCGCCTGCATTGCCAAAGGAGTTGCTGGTGCTCCCCAAGGTATACCCAAACACATTTGAAACATTGGAGGATCATTTAATAACCCTTCTTTATATAATTGAGCTCCAAACCACATATTTCCTAAATCAAAAGCTTCTATTTCAGGTTTAACATTTATTTCCTGTAGTCTTTTTGCAGCTTTTCTTAAATCATTAGGTGTGTTTACTGTAATGACCGAACTGTCTCCAAAGTTTAAAGTTCCACAATCTAATGTACATATTTCTGGTAAAAATTGTTCTGCATTTGCAATCCTCTCCATTACATTTGCCATATCAGTCATTGGACCAAAATCGAGAGGATTTTTTCCTTGTCCTATGTCTAAGTCTCCTCCCATTCCTGTAGTTAAGTTCAAAACAACATCTGTGTCGCTAGATCTAACTCTATCCACAACTTCTTTATATAATTCTAATCTTCTGCTTGGAGTTCCATCATCTTCTCTAACGTGGATGTGAGCTATTGCTGCTCCAGCTTTAGCAGCTTCTATAGCTGCAGTAGCTATTTGTTCTGGTGTTTTTGGTAAATCTGGATGTTTTCCGGCAGTATCACCAGATCCAGTTACAGCACATGATATAAAAACTTTGCTCATTTATTTTTAAATAAAGTATATTATCATACTAAATATGGAAAGATCTGAATTATTAAATGATTTAGCCGCTGTTTTTAGATGGACAGCAAAATTGAACATGCATGAGGGTATTGCGAACCACTTAAGCGTATGTTCGCCAGATTCTAATGGCGATTTTTATGTCAATGGAACTGGAATGCATTTTAGTAAAATTAAAGCTAGTGATTTAGTTTTGATTGAGAATAAAAAATTTGAAGAAATGAAAAAAAAACCAGAAATTGTAGATCCAACTGCAATAAATATTCATGGTACAATTCATAAAAAAGTTCCAAACGCAAAATGTATACTTCATGTACATTCTAAGTATGCTTTGGCACTATCATGTTTAAAAAACACAACTCTTCCACCTATTGATCAAAACACTATGCGTTTTTATAACCGAGTGGCAGTATATAAAGATTTTGGTGGATTGGGTTTTGAAGAAGAGTCTGAAAAAATGGCAAACAGTATTGGTAACTACAACATACTTCTTTTAGCTAATCATGGAATTTTAACAGCAGCTCCAACAATCGCTCAAGCTTTTGATGATTTATATTATTTTGAAAAAGCATGTGAAACATACATAACGGCTCTATCAACTGGAAAAGAATTAAATATAGCCAGCCCAGAAACTGCAGAAAAAACTGCTCAAGATTGGGAAAATTACACTACTGATATGGGTGAACTACATTTAAAAGCAGTAAGATCTATTTTAGATTCTGAAGACCCTAGTTACAAACAATAATAAAAATTTTATGAAAAGGTTAATAATTATTTTATTATTTATTACCAGTCCTTTACAAGCTGAAAAAATAGAGCAGATAAGTTGGTTTAATTTACAAGAGATTCTCGAAGATGACAGGTTAACATATAAAATAATTAAAAGCTGTGTATCTATGAATTCTGCAGTAACTGAACTAATTAAAGAAGAGCACCCAGATTTAGCAAAAGAATTTTTTAAAACTGCAAATTATCTTTACCCGTTCGGTATTCTTGTTTTAAAAAAAATAAAAAATATAAATAATAAATTAGCTGAAAAAGAATTTTTTAATGATGTAGATGGTCTTACAAACGACTATATGAATTTCATGAGAGAAAATGGTGCAGTCAATAAAAGTTTTTTTAAAGGAACTTTTTTAGGTGATGATTTAAATTATTGCAACGAAATCAGAGCTGCAATAGAGACAACTATTTTGGAATCTAAAAAAACAGAATAAATTAATTTGTTTTTTTCTTAAACTTTGGAATTTTTGATTTCTTTTTTTTGGGCTTTTTAGGAATTTTAGATTTTTTAGAGTCTGTTCCTTCTCCTGTTGCTCCTAGACTGCCAGATTCTTCTAAAGCTTCCAATATTTCATTGCATTCTTTTGAATCGCAAAAATATGTAGATCCTGTTTTGGTATTGTAAAGATATGCGCCGCAGTTATCTTTTTTTTTCATAGTACAGTTAACAGGTACTAACCTATATTCAGCTAATAAGTTCGTTGAAGAAAATATAAGAAGTATTAAAACTAAAAAAAACTTTTTCATAATATTAATATTAACAATAAAAAAATTAATCAATTTTATAATAATTCAACTCCTATTAGAATAAAATATCAACTTTTTTTTATCTCAACTTAGTATATTTTTAGCATTAAAAACAAACAATAATTTTATGTCTAATAATTATATATATAAAAAAGAAACTCATTAAACATGGAAATCTAAATTTATTAGTGAGATACTATTAAAAATAAAGGAAAGGGGAAAACATGAGAATAAGTAAATTAGTTTATGTTGTTTTATTCTCGTGGGTTTTAGGAATTTTTAGCTCTGTTTCAGCTCAAGAGCTGTGCACGGAATGTCTAAGCAAAGTACCTAAAGACATGCGAGATTATGTATACAATATGGACTTTATGGATAAAGACCAGCCTTTGGGTCCGACGGTTATGAAAGGATGGAAAAGTCCTAGAAAACCACCTTGGACAATAGGTTATGCAAGTACGTACGCTGGTAACACTTGGCGTAAAGGTGCAATGGAAAGACTGATGGAAGTAGTTTATCCTAAATGGAAGGCGTTAGGACTAGTTGATGAAATAGTTATTACGCAATCAAATTTGGATGATACTCTTCAAATTCAACAAATGAGACAGATGATCGATGGTGGAAAAGTTGATGCTATTATCATTTGTTGTTCAAACTTAACTGCACTTAACCAAACAATAAAATATGGTTGGGAAAAAGGTGTTCCAACACTTTCTTTCACAGGTTTTACAACATCACCATATTCAATCAATACATCGGTTAACTACCGACTAGTTGGTTATTATATTGGTGCATGGATGGCAGAGTTAATTGGTGAAAAAGGAAATGTAATAATCATGGATGGAATTCCTGGTTATTCTGCATCTGACCAACAAAGTGATGGAATGAAGGAAGGTCTAGCACAATATCCTAATATAAAAGTTGTTGCGCAGCTAGCTCATAACTGGACATCTCAGGTTGCTCAAAAAGAACTATCTCAATGGTTATCAAGTAACCCAATAGAGATACATGGTATTGCGGTTCAGTCTTCAGGTGAAACTGGAACTTTACAAGCATTACTTCAGTCTGGACGTGATCCAATTCCACCAATTGCATTAGGTGGAGAACTAGGTGCTCTATGCTATTGGAGACAAAACCCAGGTTATATTGATGAAGCGATATATGCTTGGCCTCCAGGAGATGAGATAGAACTGGGAATGGAAGTGATGATCAGAACTTTACAGGGACAAGGTCCAAGAATTCAATCTATATTGGTTGGTCCTGCAACTAAAAGTTTTGATGATATCAAAGCAATCTTAAATGAAGATTGTGATAGAAACTCTACAGGTTGGGACAATCCAGGAATTGAAAACTGGGCTCCAAGATCTTATGTAGAAACATTCTTTGATAACCCTTCAGATCCAGAGAAATACGATCCAAAATCTCACTAATACTTTAAATTAAAGTATGAGTGCAGAACAAAACATAAAAGACAACACCTCTAAAGAGGTGTTGTCTGATAAATCAGCAAAAATTACTGGTGATATTTATGTGCAAGATGTTCATAAATATTTTGGCGTAACAAAAGCTCTTAACGGAGTTAATTTTAATGCAAATTTTGGAGAGATACATGCAATAGTTGGAGGTAACGGTTGTGGAAAAAGTACACTAGCAAAAGTAATGTCAGGTGTTTTGCCAGCTGATAAAGGTAAAGTTTCTGTTATGGGTCATGTCCCTACTTCGCCTGTTATGGCAAGAGAAATGGGGATAGCTACTGTTTTTCAAGAAGTTATGATTGCAGAAGAAGCTTCTGTTGTAGATAACTTGTTTGTTGGTTCAGATAGTTTTTGGTACAAAAATTTAACTCAAAGAGAAAAAGTTTTAAAAGCACAAGAACTTATGGAGGATCTTGCGGGAGAATATATAGATCCTTATACTCAGGTATTTAATTTATCATTACCAATTAAAGCTTGGATTACAATTGGAAGGGCTTTTTTACGTGAAAATACAAAAGTATTAATTCTTGATGAATCTTCTGCTGCACTTGATTTTGACTCAACTGAAAGACTGTTTAAAAAAATGAGGGAATTAAGAGACAATGGTGTTGCAGTTTTTATTGTTACCCATCGAATAGCAGAGTTAATACGTATAAGTGATAAGGCAACTGTTATGAGAGACGGTAAAGATGTTGGTGTTCTTGAAAAAAAAGACCTTAACGAAAAAAATTTATTGAGTTTAATGACAGGAAGAGCTGAATCTGGGGAAAAATCTACATCAGTTGCTGTACAAACAAAGACCGACAAGGTGGTAATGAGGGCTGAAAATCTAGTTGTTTGGCCTGAAAGTACACCAATTAATTTTGAAGTACATAGAGGTGAAATAGTAGGTGTTACAGGATTAGATGGTAACGGGCAGGATGACTTTGTAAAAATTTTAGCTGGTGTGCAAGAATCTCATGGGGGCATCACTGAAGTTTTGGATAGTAATGATAAATTTGTAAAATTTAATTCTTTGATGGAAGCAAAAAATAAAGGAGTTTCTTTTGTTTCAGGAGATAGAAAAAAAGAAGGAATACTTCCTAATTTAAGCATATACGAAAATTTAGTAGTTCCACTTTATCGAACAACAAGTAAAGCAGGATGGTTAGGTTTTGTTAATTGGCTTGAGTTAAATGGTATATATGAATATGAAGTTGAAAGACTAAGCATTAAAACTGGCCCAAAAGATAATCTTATAGGTTCGCTAAGCGGAGGTAATCAGCAAAAGGTTATGATAGCAAGATCTTTTGCCCAACATCCAAAAATTCTTATCTTAAATGATCCAGCTAGAGGAATAGATGTAAGCACAAAAAGAGATTTATATATTCATCTTAGAAAATTTGTAGAAGAAGGAAATACAGTTATTTTCCTATCTAGTGAACTTGAAGAATTTATAGGACTTTGTCCAAAAGTAATTGTATTTAGACATGGAACTATATTCGATATTTTTGAAAATGAAAAAGTTAATGCAGATACCTTGTTGGAAGGAATGTTTGGCCAAACAGCAGGTATAGGATCTACTAGTATTAGTAGACCAAGCAATACAAACATTTCAGAAAAAGCTAGCGATAATAATACTTATGTAAAAAATTTAGATACCCCAATTAAAAAAATTGTAAAAGTTGTAGATTTTGAAAAAGAAAAAAAATCTAAAGAAAATAATTCAGACAAAAAAATAAAAATAAAAACATTCTAATGAAAAAAGAAAATATAAATAATTATTATACAAATGAAGATTTAATTAACTTCGAAAAGTTAAAAAATTTCAAAGAATTTAAAGTTAATAAATTAAATAATAATCAAAATAAAAGTCATCCCGTTAGGTATGCAGTGTCAGACAATAGAAATTTCAATAAAATAATCAATATTGATAATAATGAATCTTCATCTAAAAAAGTCAATAAAACAAAAGGCTATACGCCATCAGATTTTGAAAAATTTAAAAAACTTAAACAATTTACAGCTTTTGACGATAATAAACCTTTAAATGATAAAACCGAACCTGAAAAAACGATCACTGAGTATACGGATAAAGAAATGGATGCATTTGATAAAATCATCAAGTCTAAAGGTGATGTTAAGAATGAAAATAAAAATAATGAAAAGATTGATAACAAAAAAATTAAAATAATTGATTTTAACAAGTTAAATGAAAGAGAAAAAAATTTTAAAAATAAAGCGGGTATTGAAAAAATTAAAGTTGTTTATTTTGATTAATTTATGGAAGCAGTAGATAAAATAACAAAAGCTTATAAATCAAGTGTAGATACTTCTTCAAATAAGTATCTTATGGTGCCAATTTTTATTTTCTTTTCCTTATTAATTTTCGCAATGATAAGAAGTCCAATTATAATCTCACAATCAGGTATTGGTAGCGCAATAATTCTTAGTGCACCGCTCATATTAACTACTTATGCTTTAACATTTATTGTTATGGCCGGTCGAGGTGGGGTTGATTTATCTATTGGTCCTTTTATGGGTTTTATAAATGTCAGTAGTATCCAATTATATGCTCATGGATATTTACAAACATCTGTTGGTTGGTTCATTTACGCTATTGCCATGGGTTTAATTTGGCAGCTGTTCTATGCTTTGATTGTAGTGTTCGTGAGAGTCTCACCAATTATCGTAGCATTGGCAGGTTTTTTAGCATTCACTGGAATTAATCTTGTTATTCTATCTCGTCCAGGAGGAATTGCACCAGATTGGCTAATACCTTGGGGTGAAGGCTTTACAATATTTAATGAAATATTTCTTCTGATGATTTTAGCAACAATTTTATTTTATATCATCACCCACACGGCTTTTTGGGGTCATTTAAAGTTAATGGGCGCAGATGAACGTGCAGCTTTTACGAGCGGAGTTAAAATTAACTGGGTAAGAATAGTTGCACACTTAATAGCAGGAGTTTTTGCTGCGTTATCTGCAATATGCTTTACTGCACTAGTTGGGTCTGGAGATCCTATACAAGGAACTAAGTATACACTTTTGGGAGTAACCGCATTGGTTCTTGGTGGAGCAAGTCTTATAGGTGGTCGAGGTGGTGCATTTGGAGCTATATTAGGAGCTGGAAACCTTTATTTAATCAATTACATCTTAGTTACTTTTAGATTTGAAAGATTACAAAGTTTTGTTTCTGATTTATCTTATGGAGCAGTTCTAGTTATTGCTTTGCTTGTAAGCCTAATTCTTCCCTATGTACAAAGAGTTACCAAGGGTTTATCTGTTATGGTTTTTTTCATTCTTATGTCATTAGCTGGTTTGTTTGTTGTACTTCATTCAGTTTATGATCAACCAATTGTTGTTGAAACTGAAGTTGTAAAAGACATAGATGAAGCTTCTAAAGCTTATCAACGAGGACAAAAAGTACGTAAATTAGATGCTACAGGAAATATTATTGTTGAAGAAGGTGAAGCAGGAACAACTACAGGTACAGGAACTGCACAAGGTGGCTCTCTAGCTGGGCACTCTGTAGTTCGGTTAACAGAAACTCCTGGGACAATAATGCTTTATATAATTATTGGATTAGCAGGTCTTGCTCTTCTTCTTTATCTTATTTCCGTACATCGGAGTCCTTCTACGATATCTTTCGCAGTTATTGTTGCCATCATAGTTGCAGGATTAATATTTGATCCTGAAGATAAGGAAAAAGATTTGTTAAAAGATACTGAAAGAATAAGTTTACAGTCTGGACAAACGAGCAGTATTGAAACTTCATCTCCTCAATATTTTAGTCTTGAAAAAATTAATTTCTTTTCAAGTGCTTCGGAAGGTGCTCTTATTTCAAGTACTACTTATAGTATAATTTATATTGCTGGCGTTATACTGCTTGCTTCTCTGATAGTTATTGCAATGCTGCCTCAATTTAGCAATCGCACAAAATCAACTGCTATGCTTTTTTTCCTCGCCGCCTTAACAATGGTCATTTTAAAAGGTGTGTCTTATAATAATTTAATTGAAAGTACTGGCCAAAGCTTTTTTGGCATTCAAGGTTATGGTGTTATATTAACTATACTGCTACTCTTTGTTATAACTGCGCCATTTGTTCATTCCAAAATAAAAAACCTTACAAATGTATATATTTTTGGAGCTAGTGTTTTAGCTATACTTGCTACTTACTTTGTTGGAGGTAATACTTTCATTCCTAATGATCCAAATTTATATCAACCACAGATTATAAGCGAATTAAATATTGGAGATATTTCGCAAGTGAAACATGAGGGGCCGCAAAGATTTTTTTATAAAGTTGTAAGAAGCGGTTATTCACAAATAGCTTTTAGTATTCTTGCTGTTTTTTTATTACAATATTTTTTATTTTTAAATATGGGACATAAAGGAAGTTACAAACGTTTTGCACCATATATGTACATAGTTATTTTTGCAGGTCTTTTATGGTCTGCAATATTTTATTCGGTTGGATATTCGTTTTACAAAATTATAGCTGTATTTATTATTGGAATACCTCTTACTCCTTTAGTGTGGCAGTTTATGAGAATCTACAGAGAAAAAATAGCGCGTGATAGACAATTAAGTCAATGGGAAGAGGTGAAATAAAATGAAAAGATCTGCTTTTCTTTTCTTTAAAGGTTTAGGATTATTGTTTGCAATCTTATGCGGTATAGGTACTGCAATACTAGGCTGGTATGATGGTGCTGACTGGATGAACATAGTCACATTTTCAATCGCAGTAACTGGATTAATATTATGGGGTTGGCATCATTTTTCTGTTAGGTGGATTAATAGTGATTTAAAACAAAATATATTTACTAAATTTCCAAAAGAAGAAAAAGAAATTCCTGATGAAGAACATGAAGAAAATTTCTTCTTTAAAACTATTCGTGACAACAAATGGAAAACCTTAGCTTTTATTTTATTAATACTTATTTTTATTTTTGTTTCATTTATTGCTGAAGGTTTCTTTTCTGGCCGTACCTTAGTATCTTTTTTAATATTCCTAGGATTTATCATATTAATGGGAGTTGTCGGCCAATACATTACTGCGCAAAAAAGTGTATTTATTGGTATTTCCGTCCTAATTGCTTTGTTTATAATAGGAGCACTTACCATAAATGGATTTCTCTCGCTTCTTAACATGAAATCAATGTTAGTGTTTGCGGCATTTTTGGGTTTAGCAACTGTGGGTCAAACTTTTGTTGCATTATTGGGAGGTCTAGATTTATCAATCCCATTTCTGATAGGAGCATCAAATGTTGCTCTAATGTCTTTAATTTCTAAAGGAGTGCCACCATGGTTGGCTTTGGTTGCAGTGTTATTATTGGGTTTAATAATAGGATTAATAAATGGAATCTTGAGCTTTAGGTTACAAGGTCAGGCATTAATATTAACTTTGGGCGTTGGTTTTTTTGTTAAAGGAGGTGTTCAAATTCTTGTAGCAATGGGTACTTTTTCCGCTGGTACAGTTTTCGGTGTTGTGCCAGATTGGATGCGAAATATTGCTTCTATGAATGGTAAAACTGTAGGACTGCCTATTCCTCCTATTATTTTAATTTGGATTATCGCTTCTATAATTATAATTGTTGCGCTTCGTTTAACTAAATGGGGAAGGAATCTTTATGCTCTTGGAGGAAGTCGTTTATCATCAGCAAGATTGTCTATTTCCGAAAGAGGATATTGGGTTGGAGCTTATGTAATTAGTGGTTTTTTTGCATCTCTAACTGGTGCATTACTTTTAGGTTGGAGTGGAGGTGGTTTTATAGGAGTTGGTGATACATATTTGTTTTTAACAATTGCTGCAGTTGTAGTTGGAGGAACTTCGTTGTTAGGAGGTGTTGGTGGATACGGGTTAAGTGTAATTGGAGTTTTGATTTTACAAGTAATTACAACGGTACTAGTTGGCTGGGGTTTAAGTTGGCAAGGACAACAGTTTATATTAGGTTTATTAATTATACCAATGGTTGCTCTATACGCTAGATCACCACATATTAGATCGCAAATTTAAAATGAAGAAAAATAAAATAACAAAAATTAATTGTGACATGGGTGAAAGCTTTGGAATATATTCCGTAGGCAATGATGAAGAAATAATGCCTTTAATTGATATTGCCAATGTAGCTTGTGGTTTTCATGCTTCAGATCCTAATCATATAAGAAAAACTGTTGGATTAGCAAAAAAACATAAAGTGAAAGTTGGTGCCCACCCATCCTTTCCAGATCTACAAGGTTTTGGAAGAAGAGAAATGAAAATGTCAAAACTAGATTTAAAAAATATGATTATGTATCAAGTTGGTGCACTTAAAGCTTTTTTAGATGAATTAAATATGCCTCTAAATCACATTAAGCCTCATGGATCATTATATGTTATGGCTTCAAAAGATGAAGAGATGTGTAGAGCTATAGCAGATGCCGTTACGCCTTTTAATGTTAGCATTTTTGGAATGGCAAACACTGCCCATGAAAAAATTTATAAAGAAGAAAGAAAACTTGATTTTGTTGCAGAATTTTATGCAGATTTAGATTACGATAAAAATGGAAAATTAGTCATAGCAAAAGGTAAACAATCGATGTATGACAGCAAACTTGCAGTCAAACGTGCTTTAAGAGCAGTTTCAGAAAAAAAAGTTAAAACTACAAGTGGTACTGACATAGATGTAGGATGTGATACAATTTGTGTACACTCAGATACACCTAATGCAGTTGAAATCATTACTAAACTAAAGAACGCTCTTTCAAAAAAATAAACAAATGAAAAAAATATTAGTTGCTAATCGTGGGGAAATAGCCTGCAGAATTATTGACAGTTGTAAAAAATTGAATCTTCATTCAATTGCGGTCTATTCTGATGTAGATAAAAATAGTAAACATGTGAGAAAAGCTAATGAATCGATTCATATAGGCGCTTCAAAAGCTCAAGATAGCTATTTATCTTCAAATAAGATAATTGAGGTAGCTAAAAAAGTAAGAGCAGATGCTATTCACCCTGGGTATGGCTTTCTGGCTGAAAATGATCAATTTGCACAAAAAGTAATTGATGCTGGAATTATTTGGATAGGACCTAAACCCAATACTATCGTGTCTATGGGTAACAAAGATTTAGCTAGAGATTTAGCTTTAAAAAGCAACCTGCCTATTTGTCCAGGTTTAAATAATAAAGATTTAGAAAAAGATGATTTAGAAAAAAAATGTAATAAAATTGGTTTTCCAATTCTAGTAAAAGCAAGCGCTGGTGGTGGTGGAATAGGAATGCAAATTGTAAATAATTACAATGAACTAGTTAAATCTGTAGAAAAAACAAAAAATTTAGCAAAGAAAGCATTTGGTAATAGTGATGTTTTTTTAGAAAAATTTATAAAAAATGCAAGACATATAGAAATACAAATATTTGGTTTTTGTGAAAAAAAAGCTGTTCATTTTTATGAAAGAGATTGTTCAATACAAAGAAGATTTCAAAAAATTATAGAAGAAAGCCCAGCACCAAAAGTAGAACCTGAAATTATAAATAAAATGGCAGAAAGTGCAGTAAATTTTGCTACCAATCAAAAATATGAGGGTGCCGGAACAATAGAATTTATTTACGACATAGATGAAAAAAAATTCTACTTTTTAGAAATGAATACACGAATTCAGGTAGAACATCCTGTAACAGAATCTATAACAAATTCTGACTTGGTTGAGATGCAAATTAAATTTGCATTAGGCATTGATCTTGCTTTAACAGAACAAAAAAAAATTAATAGAACTGGGCATGCCATTGAGTGTAGATTGTATGCTGAAGATCCATCAAAAAATTTTCTTCCTTCGCCTGGAAAAATTTCAAAACTTAGATTTCCAAATGTCAATTTGGTAAATATTAGATTGGATATTGGTGTTGATGAAGGAGATGAAATATCTTTTTATTACGATCCAATGATAGCAAAAATTATTTCTAAAGGATCTAATAGAAATGAAAGTATTAATAATATGATAAAATATTTAAAAGAATTTGAAATTGAGGGAATTAATACTAATAAATCTTTTTTGATATCTGTACTTCAAAATAAAACTTTTGAAGAAGCAAATTTTAATACAAAATTTATTGAAAATAATTTGGCCTCATTCATTAATAAAAAAGAAGATATTTTGCCAAACAAAAAACAAGATGTAGCTAAAAGCAAACAAGAATACAGTGATAAAGACGTAAAAGCTTTTGAAAAAATTATTGCTAAAACTCCTAAAAATAAAAATGGTCAAGGCTATACTGAAAAAGATTTAAAAGCTTTTGACAATATTGTTTCTTCAAAAGATAAAAAAAAAGAAACTGAAATAAAAACAGAAGTTAAAAACGTTCAAGGTAAAATTTATGATGCACCTAAATTTTTACCTGCCGGCGATAAATATATGCTTATTGAGTTTGGCAATGTTATGAATTTAGAATTAAATTTTACTGCCCAAAACTTAGCTAAAGCAATCAAAGATAATAAGATAAAAGGAGTATACGAAACATCTCCGTGTTTTGCGTCAATGCTAGTGCATTATGAACCGGAAGAAATAAAATTTAATGATTTAAAAAACGAACTAAAATCTCTTGTAGATTCTTTAGGCCCTTCTGATGACATAGAAATTAATAGTAGAATTTTTTCTTTTCCTACTGTTTATCTTGATAAATGGACGAAAGAATGTGTTGAAGATTATTCAAACAAAATTGCAATAAAGAAACCTGACCCTGAACTTATTACTGAATTAAATAATCTTGAAAACACTGAACAATTTGTAAGAGTGCATTCTGGAACAGAATATTGGGTTTCCGCTATAGGTTTCTGGCCTGGTCTTCCATTTATGATGGCTCTTGATCCAAGATGCAAACTTACAGTTCCAAAATATAACCCCCCACGAACATGGACACCAAAAGGAACGGTTGGAATGGGAGGTGCTTCTACATCAATATACCCTGACAGATTGCCGGGTGGATACCAAATTTTTGGTATTATTCCTGTTCCAATTTGGGATACAAAAAAAAGTTTTCCAGTATTTGAAAACAACATTTGTCTTTTTCAACCAGGAGATCGAGTAAAATTTGTTCCTACAACATATGAAGAATTTGACCATGTATCAAAAAAAGTGGAAGACGGAACTTATGATTACAATATTATTGAATATCAGAAATTTTCAGTAAAAAATTATAAAAAATGGTTAACTACAATTGATCAAACAAAAAGATTTTAATATTTATGGTAAAAGTAATTAAAAAAGGTCTAGAAACTTCTGTTCAAGATTATCCTGGAAGAATTGGAACTTTAAATCTAGGCTTTCCACCTTCAGGTCCAATGGATAGTTGGTCTTTTAGACTAGCTAATATTCTAGTTGGAAATGAACCTGGAACTGCAGCTTTAGAATGTCAGTTTATGGGACCTGCTCTTAAATTTAATAGTGATAGAGTTATTGCTATCACTGGAGCTGACATGTCTCCAAAAATAGATGGAGCACCAGTGCCTTTATGGGAAAGTTTGGAAGTTAAAAAAGATCAAATTTTAGAAATGGCTTTTGCAACGGTGGGAGCTAGATCTTACATTGCTTTTTCAGGAGGAATAAATACCACGCCTTGGTTAGGTTCTAGATCAACTTTTCACAAAGCTGGAGTTGGTGGTATCAATGGAAAGGCAATTCAAGATGGTCAAATTATTCCTTTAAACAAATCTAAGTCTATCACTGGAAGAAAAATTAAAAAAAGTTCTATACCAGTTATGTCCACAAATAAGAAATGGTCAGTTGAAGTTGTTAAAGGCCCTAATGATGATTGGGTTGATGAAAAGGGACATAAAATGTTTTTAAATTCTGATTGGAAACTTCAATCTAAAAGTGACAGAACTGGTTATAGATTAGAAGGACCAAAGTGGTCTTTTTCAGAAAAAGCAACTAACAAAGGATTAGAACACGGAACATTTCCTTCAAATATTATTGACCAAGGATATCCTGTGGGTGCAATTAATTTAGCTGGACAAACTCCAATAATACTAGTTAACGATGGTCCAAGTATGGGTGGATTTATTGTGCCTTACACTGTTCCATCAGCTTCTTTTTGGAAACTCGGACAAGCAAAACCTGGGGATAGTTTTAATTTTGTTGAAATCTCAGTTGAAAAAGCTCAAACATTAAGATCTGAACAAACAATTATTTGTAGTGAGGCAAGTATAGTTTCTTCTAATAAACAAGATATATTAACTAGAAAAAAACAAATCAATAAAATTGATCATATTAAAGTGATAGATTTTGACAAAGAAAAATTAGATGAAAAAATTAGAAATAAAATGATGGAAAAAAAAGGAATGAAAAATATAAAAGTTCGTTTTTTCTAAGACAGATTCCATTAATCCATTAGCAACTGAAGTAAAAACAACTGTCCCAGGAAATATGTGGAAAGTTTTAGTAAAAGAAGGAGATATGGTAAAAAAAGGAGATCCCTTATTTATTATGGAAGTTATGAAAACAGAAGTTCATCATGACTCACCTGTAGACGGAAAGGTAGTTAAAGTTAATGTTGTCAATGATCAAGAAAGCATTGACCCAGGTATAGTAGCAGTAGTTATTGAATGAAAAAAAAAGAAACAAAAGAATCTTCATACTTAACAATAATAAATGATCTTTCTGAAGATATAGGCATATCAACAGAAGAAACAAAAAGTTTGGTTGATGTGGCTTTATCTTCTGTCGATCCTAGAGACGTAAATTACAAACAATTAAAACAAGAAATTACAACTTTTCTCGTTATCAACATTTTTTTTCTTATCTGTAAATTATAATTTTTATGCAAGACCAAATAATATTATACAATGGTCCAAACTCTCCTTTTGGAAGGAAGGCTAAATTAACTTCTTTAGCGCAAGAAATTAACTTAGAAGAAAAAATTATTAATGTCTATGAAGCTAATTTTTTAGACAATCACAATCCTATAAGGAAAATCCCAACTTTAGTGATTAATGGATTGGCTATTATGGACAGTGATAATATTTGTTTGTATCTAGATTCAATTTCAAAAAAAAATACGTTATTTCCTAAAAAAAACTATTGGGAAATAATGTCAATTACTTCAGTTGCTAATGGATTAATGGAATCTGTCTTAGAAAGGCGCATGGAATCAATCAGACCTGATAATGAAAAAAGCAAAAACTTTATCAGCAAACAAGAAATAAGAATTATAAGAACCATTAAATGGCTAGAAAATAATTGGAATAATTATGATGACAGTTATTTAACCATGGATCAAATTGCGATTGCGTGTGCCTTAGATTACACTATGTTTAGATTTAATGATAAATGGAGAACAGATAATCCAAAAGTTAATAAGTGGTTTAGCAATTTTGTAAAAAAAGATTTTATGAAATCAACAATGCCACGCGAAAAATAAATATGATTAAAGCTGCTTCAGTAGGTTTAGGTTGGTGGTCAAATGAACTAGCCAAATCAATCCAAGGAAAAAGTAAAAAAATTAAAATTGTAAGCTGCTATTCTAAAAGTAAAAAAAAACGAATTGATTTTTCAAAAAAATACAAAACACACTACCATAACTCTTTCAAAGCTATACTTAAAGATTATAGAATTAATGCAGTGATTTTAACAACTCCACACTCACTACATGCAAAACATGCTATTCAAGCACTGAGATATGGAAAACATGTTTTTGTAGAAAAACCAATGGCAACAAAATATTTAGATGCAAAAAAAATGTATTTGACCGCAAAAAAATATAAAAAAAATTTATCTGTTGGTCATAATAGAAGATACTCGAGTGTTTCTGATTTTATAAATAACTTAAATCGTCAAAAAAAAATTGGAAAAATATTACACATCGAATCAAATTTTTCTGCATCTGGTGCTTTAAAATATAAAAAAAAATTTTGGCGTGCGAATAGAAAAGAAAGTC
>CACIPT010000008.1 GCA_902588595.1 uncultured Pelagibacteraceae bacterium
AACTTTAGGAGATATTGGTCACGAAATCCAATCACATGTGGAAGAAAAAGGTTTTAGTGTTGTAAGAGATTTTTGTGGTCACGGAATAAGTACTGCATTTCATGAACCTCCAAATGTTTTACATTATGGTAAAAAAAATACTGGAATTAAGGTTTGTCCAGGGATGACTTTTACAATAGAGCCAATGATTAATTTTGGAAAATATGATGTAAAACTATTAAATGATGGATGGACGGCTGTTACCAAGGATAAATCGTTGTCTGCACAATTTGAACATACTGTAGGAATTACTGAAAATGGATATGAAATCTTTACAGAATCTGCTAAAGGTTATTCTAAGCCTCCATACAAATAATTAATGATTAATAGATATTCAAGAAAAGAACTCACAACTATTTGGTCTGAAGAGAACAAGTATAAAATTTGGCTTGATGTAGAAATAGCAGCAGCTCAAGCAATGGAAAAATTAGGACAAATTCCAAAAGGAGTTTCTTCAACAATTAAAAGAAAAGCAAAAATAAATGTAGATAGAATTCATACTATAGAATCAAAAGTTAAACATGACGTAATAGCTTTTCTTACATCAATTACAGAAAAAGCAGGTATTAATGCTCGTTATCTTCACCAAGGAATGACTTCTTCAGACGTACTAGACACAAGTTTTAATATTCAATTAGTTCAATCAGGAAAAATATTAATAAAAGATATAGATTCAATTTTAAAAGTATTAAAAAGACAGGCAAAAAAACATAAGTTCACACCTTGTATTGGAAGAAGTCATGGAATTCATGCAGAACCAATTACTTTTGGATTAAAATTGGCGTCATTCTATGAGGAATTTAAAAGAAATAGAAAAAGATTAGTTGATGCAATCGATGAAGTTTCTAGCTGTGCTATTTCAGGAGCCGTAGGAACTTTTGCTAATATAAATCCAAATGTAGAAAAACATGTTGCAAAAAAACTTGGTTTAAAAATAGAACCAATATCTACTCAAGTTATACCTAGAGATAGACATGCATTTTATTTTTCTGTTTTAGGAATTATTGCAGGATCAGTTGAAAGAGTAGCAACTGAAATTAGACACCTACAAAGATCTGAAGTTTATGAACTTCAAGAATTTTTTTCGAAAGATCAAAAAGGATCTTCTGCAATGCCTCATAAAAAAAATCCTATTCTAAGTGAAAACTTAACAGGACTATCAAGAATGGTGAGAAGTTATGTGACGCCCGCTTTAGAAAACATAGCACTTTGGCATGAAAGAGATATTTCGCATTCTAGTGTTGAGAGAAATATAGGCCCAGATGCAAATATTACTTTAGATTTTGCTTTAAATAGACTGTCAAATATTTTAGATAAAATGATAATTTACCCAAAAAAAATGGTTCAAAATATTAATTTAACAAAGGGTTTAATATTCTCTCAAGAAATAATGTTGGAACTTACAAAAAGTGGTTTAAGTAGAGAAAAATCGTATAAAATTGTTCAATCATATGCAAAAAAATGCTTCTCGGAAAATACAAATTTGTTTGATTTAATATCAAAAGATAAATTTATAATGAGTAAAATCAGTAAATCTAAATTAAATTCAATATTTAATTACTCTTCTCATTTTAAAAATGTAAATTTAATTTTTAAAAGAGTGTTTAAATAATGAAAAAAGGCAAAAAACTCTATGAAGGAAAAGCAAAAATAATTTTTGCTACCAGTGATAAAAATGTAGTAATTCAGCATTTTAAAGATGATGCAACTGCATTTAATAATCAGAAAAAAGCTAGTATAGAAGGAAAAGGAATTTTAAATAATAGAATTTCAGAACATATACTAAAATCTCTTTCAGAAATAGGAATTAAAAATCATCTTGTTAAAAGATTAAATATGAGAGAACAACTCGTTGAATTGGTAAATATTATACCAATTGAATTTATAATAAGAAATATAGCAACTGGTTCTCTAACTAAAAGACTAGGAATTGAAGAAGGTACTGTTTTAGACTATCCATTAATTGAGTATTGTTTAAAAAATGATGAGCTTGGTGATCCAATTATTTCTCGTGAACATATATTAAATTTCAAGTGGTTAAACATAGTTGAATTAAATCAAATTAATGAACAATGTTTAAGAATTAATGATTTCCTTCAAGGTGTATTCAGAGGAATAAGAATTAAATTGGTTGATTTTAAAATTGAATTTGGAAAAGCAAAATCAGATGAAAAAATAATATTAGCAGATGAAATAAGTCCTGATACTTGTAGGTTATGGGATCAAGGAACAGACAAAAAGCTGGATAAAGACAGATTTAGAAAAGATTTAGGTAATGTAATTGAGGCCTATCAAGAAGTAGCAAGAAGACTTGGAATTCTTCATGAACAATCAAATATAAGACCAATAAAATTTTCTAAGCCAACAGCGGTTAAAATTAAAAAAAATAAATGAAAGTAAAAGTAATTGTTACTCTAAAAGATGGAGTACTTGACCCTCAAGGTAAAGCTATACAACAAACTTTAAATGGAATGAGCTTTTCTGATATAAAACAAGTTAGACAAGGAAAATATTTTGATATTGAAGTTAATATAGAAGATGAAAAAAAAGCAAAAGCTAACGTTGAAGAAATGTGTAAAAAACTTTTAGCTAACCTTGTAATTGAAGATTATAAAATTCTATAAAATTAATGAAGTCATCTGTAATAATTTTTCCTGGATCCAATTGCGATAGGGATATGGATGTAGCATTAAAAAAATTTGGTTTTAAGAACCAAATGGTTTGGCATAATGATCCTGAAATTCCTAAAAGTGATTTAATTGTATTACCTGGAGGTTTTTCTTATGGAGATTATTTAAGATGTGGAAGTATAGCTGCAAAATCAAAAATAATTAAATCTGTAATAGATTTTGCTAATTCTGGTGGTTTGGTAATTGGAATATGCAATGGTTTTCAAATTTTGATTGAAACTGGGCTTTTACCTGGTGCATTATTAACCAACAAATATTTAAAATTTATTTGTAAAAATGTTTTTGTTAAACTTAATAAAGATGAGAGTAAATATTTTAAAAATATAAAAAAAAATGTTTTAGAACTGCATATTGCTCACAACGATGGTAATTATTTTTGCTCTAAAGATGAAGTAAAATCTTTAGAAGATAACAATCAAATAGCTGTAAACTATTGTGGACAAAATGGTGAAGTTACTGAACAATTTAATCCAAATGGATCAATAAATAATATCGCTGGAATATTTAATAAAAATAAAAATATAATTGGAATGATGCCTCATCCTGAAAGAATGATAGATAAATGTCTTTCGAGTAATGATGGTAACTTTTTCTTTGAAAACTTAATTCAAAATTTAAAATAATGGAAGTTAACGAACAAATTGCAATAGATCATGGTTTAAAAAAAGAAGAATTTAGTAAAATTTGTGATCTACTAAAAAGAAAGCCAAACCTTACGGAACTTGGAATTTTTTCCGCTATGTGGAACGAGCATTGCTCATACAAATCATCAAGACTTCATTTAAAAAAACTTAACACTAAAGGAAAAAAAGTTATTCAAGGACCTGGGGAAAATGCTGGTGTAATTGATATTGAAGATGATGATGCAATAGTTTTTAAAATAGAAAGTCATAATCATCCTTCATTTATTGAGCCCTATCAAGGAGCAGCAACTGGTGTTGGTGGTATAATGAGAGATGTTTTTACAATGGGGGCAAGACCTATTGCAAATTTAAATTCTATTCATTTTGGTTCACCACAACATCCTAAAACAAAAAATTTATTAAGAGGAGTGGTTAAAGGCATAGGAGGTTATGGAAATTGTATGGGTATACCAACTGTAGGTGGCCAAACAACTTTTGATGAGTCCTATAACGGAAATATTTTAGTTAATGCAATGACTTTGGGTTTGGTTAATAAAAATAAAATTTTTTATTCAAAAGCAGCAGGCATAAATAAGCCTGTAATTTATGTTGGATCAAAAACCGGACGTGATGGTATTCACGGTGCTAGCATGGCATCTGCGATTTTTGATGATAAAATTGAAGAAAAAAAACCAACAGTTCAAGTTGGAGATCCTTTTACAGAAAAATTACTTTTAGAAGCGTGTCTTGAGTTAATGGCAGGAAAATCAATTATATCTATACAGGATATGGGTGCTGCAGGATTAACATCTTCTAGTATTGAAATGGCTTCAAAAGGTAATTTAGGTATCGAATTAAATCTAAATAAAGTTCCATGTCGCGAAGAAAAAATGACACCTTATGAAATTATGCTTTCTGAAAGCCAAGAAAGAATGTTGATTGTTTTAGAAAATGGAAAAGAAGCAGAGGCAAAAAAAATCTTTGATAAATGGAATTTAGATTTTGCTGTTATTGGAAAAACTACTGATACAAAAAAAATAGAATTATTTTTTGATAACAATAAAGTTGCTGAAATTCCAATCAATATATTGGCAGAAAATGCACCTGTTTATGATCGAAAGTGGAAAAAAACAAAACTTCCACAAAAAATAAAATTTAATAAAGATGATTTTAAAAAATTAAAAATTACTGAAGTTCTTAAAAAAATATTAAGTTTGCCTAATATTTCAAGTAAAGAATGGATTTGGCAACAATACGATCATACTGTAATGGGAGATACTATTCAAAAGCCTGGGTCTGACTCTGGTGTGGTAAGAGTCCATGGAACTAATAAAGCTGTTGCGACTTCAGTAGATTCTTCTGCCGTATATTGCTACGCCCACCCTCTTACTGGTGGAAAACAAGTTGTTTGTGAAAGTTGGAGAAATTTAATTTCATGTGGATCTAAACCAATAGCTATTACTAACTGTTTAAACTTTGGTAACCCTGAAAAAGAAAAAAATATGGGTGAATTTGTTGAATGTGTTGAAGGAATTAATGAGGCAAGTAAATTTTTAGATTATCCAGTGGTTTCGGGAAATGTATCTTTTTACAATGAAACAAAGGACAAAGGAATTAAACCTACTCCTGCAATTGGAGGTGTTGGTTTAATTAAAGATTACAAAAAAATGATCACTATGAGTCTAAAAAACAATGAAAATTTAATTTTGGTTATTGGAAAAACTGAGGGTCACTTAGATCAAAGTATTTTTGCAATAAACATTTTAAATGAAAAAAAAGGCCCTCCGCCAGTTGTCAATTTATTTAACGAAAAAAATAACGGTGTAACAGTTTTAAAATTAATGGGAGAAGGTTTAATTAATTCTGCTCATGATGTGTCATTAGGTGGAATTATCACAGCAGTTTCAAAAATGGCAATAAAAGGCAAAAAAGGCTTTAAACTTAATAAACTTAAAGTTTTAATGAACAAATTTGATTATTATTTTGGAGAAGATCAAGGAAGATATGT
This sequence comes from uncultured Pelagibacteraceae bacterium, assembly GCA_902588595.1. Lineage (GTDB taxonomy): Bacteria > Pseudomonadota > Alphaproteobacteria > Pelagibacterales > Pelagibacteraceae > Pelagibacter. Next base: position 5,361 of record CACIPT010000008.1, read on the forward strand.
AATAGAAATTGAACCAAATAATCTTTCAAAAGTAAAAAATATTTTAAAGGATAATTCTGTACATTATGATGAAATTGGAATTGTAACTGAAAATGAGATAATAGTAGATAAAGAGCCAATTCTACATATTGACGAATTAATTGAATCTAATAAAAATTGGTTAGAACATTATATGGATAAATAATATGGCAATGGATTTAAAAGAAATTGAAAAATTAATTAAAGAAGCAATGCCAGATGCAAAGATAGAAATTCAAGATTTAGCAGGTGATGGTAATCACTATTCTGCAACAGTTACTTCAACTACATTTGCAGGAAAAAGTAAAATTGAACAACATAAAATGGTATATAATTCATTAAAAGGAAAAATGGGAAATGAGTTACATGCATTAGCAATTAAAACAAAGGAGTAACATGGATCAACAAATAAATGATTTAATCAGTAAAGAAATAGAAGCCAATGAAGTTTGTCTTTTTATGAAAGGAACACCTGATGCTCCTCAGTGCGGCTTTTCAATGGCAGTTTCAAATATGTTAAAAATTTTAGAAGTTAATTTTAAAGGTGTTAATGTTTTAGAAGACGAAAAACTAAGACAAGGTATAAAAGAATTTAGTGATTGGCCAACAATACCTCAGTTATATATTAAGAAAGAATTCGTTGGTGGTTGTGATATCGTAAAAGAAATGTATGAAAACGGTGAACTTAAAAAGGTTCTTCAAGATAAAGGAATTAATTTTAAAAAATAATTATCTAGAATAATATTCAATTACTAAATTTGGTTCCATCACAACAGGATAAGGAACTTCTTCAAACTTAGGCACTCTTACAAATTTTACTTTTTTGTTTTTTTCGTCTAGTTGTAAATATTCAGGTACTTCTCTTTCTTTATTAGCAAGAGCTATATCAATTAAAGCTAATTGTTTCGATTTATCTCTAATCTCTATATTATCCTCTTCTCTAACTTGATAGCTTGCAATATTAACTTTTTTTCCATTAACTCGTACATGTCCATGGTTAATTAGTTGTCTTGATGAAAAAATTGTATTTGAAAGTTTAGATCTATAAATTACCGCATCAAGTCTTCTCTCTAGTAAACCAATTAAATTTTCTGCAGTATCTCCTCTTTTCATTATAGCTTTTCTATAAACATTCCTAAATTGTCTTTCATTCATATTGCCATAATAAGATTTTAATTTTTGTTTTGCATTTAATTGAATTCCGTAGTCGGATGGCTTAGACGATTTTGTTTGTCCATGTTGTCCAGGAGGGTAAGCTCTTGTATTAAAAGGACTCTTTGGTCTTCCCCATAGATTTACTCTTAGCCTTCTATCAACTTTATGTTTAGAGTTTGATCTTTTTGTCATTTAATAGAACGCTTTATAAACACAAGATCAATTTTGTCAATCAGCCTTTTTTTTAGCCAAACTAGCAAATACACTTGATAAAATACGAGTTTCTTTTTCTGATAAATCCATTTTATAAAATATACTTCTCAGATTTTCTAGCATTTTAGGTTTTTTTTCTTGTGGTTTAAAAAAATTTATTTCTTCAAGGTGTTTGATACATAAATTTGTCATTGCTTGAATATTTTTTTTTGATGCAGGCTTAATTTTCTTTGATTTAGAATATTTTGATTTTTTCATATTCAATAGTTGAAAAACGGACTGTGCTACAATGATTAAACTATGCGATAAATTTAATGATTTGAATTTACTATTACTGGGTATTTGTAATACATAATTCGAAAAGCTTATTTCATTGTTTGATAATCCTGATGCTTCAGGTCCAAACAGAAAAGCAACTTTTTTTTTAAAATCTATTTTATTTAATTCATTTAACTTAATATGTTTAATATTCTTGTTTCTAAACCTAGAGGTTGTTGAAATTAAATAATCTATATTTTTCATTGCAGGTTCTAAAGTGTCATAAACCTTACTTTTCTTGATAATTTCCTGAGCCCCTACTGAAGTAGCAACTATTTTGTCATTAGGAAAAGTCGGCTTAGGGTTGATTACAATTAATTTAGAAAAATTAAAATTTTTCATTGCCCTTGCGCATGATCCAATATTTTCAGATAGCTGTGGTTTATGTAAAATAAAAGAAATATTATTAAACATTAAAGACTTGCAGGTGCTTTATCTTTAAACAGTTTATAATCTAAACTATCAACTAGTGCTTTAAACGATGCATCAATAATGTTTGCAGAAACACCGATTGTAAACCAGTTTTTACCTTTTGAATCTGTGCTTTCAATTGAAACTCTCGTTACAGCTTCTGTTCCTGTGTTTAGAATTCTAACTTTATAATCTACTAATTTTAAATCTTTTAAATACTGAGAGTATTTTGCAAGTTTATCTACATTATTTCTTATTGCATTATCAAGCGCATGAACAGGACCATTGCCTTCTCCTTCACAAAGAATTAATTTTTTATCAACTTCTAATTTAGCTTTCGCTGAAGAAATAATTTCTCCTGAACTATTTTTTTTAACACTAACATCGTACTCTTTAATTGAAATGTATCTTGGAATTTCACCCATTATTCTTCTTGCTAATAACTCAAATGATGCATCCGCTCCATCATAGCTGTAGCCTATGAATTCTCTGTCTTTAACTTCTTCTAAAAGTTTTTTTACTTTTGGATCATCTTGTTTAAAATCTATTCCAATAGATTTTAATCTTGAAACTATATTTGATTTTCCAGATTGATCAGAAACAACAATGTTTCTTGCATTTCCCACATCTTCAGGATTTATATGCTCATATGTTTTTGGATCTTTTTGTACTGCAGATACATGTAATCCTCCTTTGTGTGAAAAGGCAGCCGCACCTACATAAGGTAAATGTTGATTAGGTTTTCTATTTAATATCTCATCAAGTAACCTTGAACATTGAGTTAATTTACCAATATTTTCTTTTTTAATATTTATTTCATAATCTTTTGAGTAAGTTTCTTTTAAGTGTAATGTTGGAATTACTGACATTAAATTTGCATTTCCGCATCTTTCACCTAATCCATTAATTGTTCCTTGTATTTGTCTAACTCCAGATAAAACTGCTACTAAAGAATTTGCAACTGCATTTCCAGTGTCATTATGAGCATGAATTCCAAGATTTTTTCCTGGGATCGTTTTAACAACTTCATTTATAATTTCTGAAACTTCGTTAGGCAATGTTCCACCATTTGTATCACAAAGTACAATCCATCTAGCACCATTATCATATGCTGATTTAATACATGAAAGCGCATATTCTTTATTGTTTTTAAAACCATCAAAAAAATGTTCAGCATCAAACATAAATTCTTTTTTTTCTTTAACAAAAAGTTTTGCACTTTCTGAAATATTTTCTAAATTTTCTTCATTTGATATTCCTAGTGCTACATCAACATGAAAATCCCAAGATTTACCAACCAAACATACAGCTGATGTATTGCTATTTAGTATAGATGAAAGTCCTGGATCATTATCAGCGCTTCTACCTGATCTTTTAGTCATACCAAATGCTGTTAATACTGAATTATTTAATTTTATTTTTTTTTGAAAAAACTCTGTATCTGTAGGATTGGCTCCAGGCCAACCTCCTTCGATGTAGTCCACACCCAAATCATCTAAAGCTTTGGCTATTTTTAATTTATCATCTATTGAAAAATCAACACCTTGAGTTTGTGCGCCATCTCTCAGTGTAGTGTCAAATATATGTATTTTTTCTCTGCTCATTTAAATTTCCACAGGGTTTTATCATCTTTGTCTTCAATTAAAACTCCTTTGTCCAATAATTCATTTCTGATTTCATCTGCAGCTTTATAATCTTTATTTTTTCTAGCTTTGTTTCTTTCAGTAATTTTTTGTTTAATTTCTTCTTCAGAAATCTTTGATTTGCTTTTCTTGAATTTATCCCAAGAATTTTTACTTTCATTCAACAGTCCAATAAAATTACATGCTGAAACAAATATTTCTTTATCTTTAATTGAACCTTTTTGAGAATTTTCAAATAATTTGTGAAGGTTAGCAATATAACCTGGTGTATTTAAGTCATCGTATAATGGGTAAAGATACTCCTCAGGAATTAAAACCTGTTTTTTTATTTCAGTATAACTTTCATACCACTTGTTAATTGTTTTTTCACACTCAGATAAAAGTTTATCATTCCAATCTAAAGGCTGTTTGTAGTGTGCACTAATCAAAGCTAATCTTAATACTTGTCCACTTATTTTATTTTTAAATTCACCGATTTTTAAAATATTGCCCTGAGATTTTGACATTTTTTCACTTGAGATTGTTATAAATCCATTATGAACCCAATAATTTGCGAAAGTTTCATTTTCATTAGCACATCTAGATTGTGCAATTTCATTTTCATGATGTGGAAAAATTAAATCCATTCCTCCTCCATGAATATCAAATTTATCACCCAAAAATTTCTTAGACATAACTGAACATTCAAGATGCCAACCAGGTCTACCTTTACCCCATGGAGATTCCCATGAAGGTTCGCTTTCTGTTGATGGTTTCCATAATACAAAATCAGCTGGATTTTTTTTATTTTCTGAAATCTCAACTCTTGCACCAGCAATTAATTCATCTAAATTTTTGTTTGATAATTTTCCATAATCATCAAATTTTTTTACTTCAAAATAAACATGATTGTTAATTTCATAAGCAAATTTATTTTTTATAAGTTTATTAATCATTTCAATCATTAAAGAAATGTTTTCAGTTGCTTTTGGTTCTTGTGTTGGAATCTCACAATTCAAATATTTACAGTCTTCATGAAAAATATTTGTAATTTTTTTTGTAAGATCGGTTATTGAAATCTTTTTTTTTATTGAAGAAGCTATTATTTTATCATCAATATCCGTAATATTTCTTACATAGTTAACTGAATTATTTCCGTATTTGCATTTTAAAACTTTAAACAAAATATCAAACACGACTAAAGGTCTTGCATTACCGATGTGTGGGTTGTCATAAACAGTTGGTCCACAAACATACATTCCAATCTTTTTTGGATTAATTGGTGTAAATTTGTCCTTCTTGTTACCAAGGGTATTTGTTAATAAAATATCTTTATTCATTGTTCTAGAAATATACTTTAATTTCCTGTTTGTGAATCTTTTAGATCACTTAGGAATCTTACAAACTGGAATTGGCTCCATTTTGTGAAGATTTAATTTTCTTATTTTAATGTATTTTTCGTAATTAGGAGAATTTGGATTACTCATCGCTTCTTCTACTTCTTTATATTTTAAGCCCAATTGACTTTCGTCAGTTCTTCCATCATCCCATAAACCATCTGTAGGTTTAGCATTTATAATTTGTTCTGAAATCTTTAATTCTTTTCCAAGTTCCCAAACATCTGTTTTGGTACAATCAGCAATTGGAGAAATATCAACACCTCCGTCTCCATATTTAGTATAAAAACCAACTCCAAAATCTTCAACTTTATTTCCAGTTCCAACAACAATTCCATTGTTAGCAGCAGCAACTTGATAAAGCGTTGTCATCCTCAGTCTAGCTCTTGAGTTTGCCATACCATGTTCACTTTTAAAACTTGTCAGGGTATTTTCAAAATTTTTAAATACATCATCAAGTTCTAATGAATGAGACTCTACATTATTAAATTTATCAGTTAACCATTTCTTGTGTGAAAGACTTAAGTCATTCTGTTCTTTATTCTGTTTGATTGGCATAGTTAAAACTATTGTTTTTAGACCAGTCATTGCACATAAAGTACTTGTAACTGAAGAATCTATGCCTCCTGAAATACCAATTATTAATGATTCAGCTTTTACAGGCATTGAATTTACATAATTCAATATCCAGTCTTTTATAAATACAATTTTTTTACTTACTTCCATAATTCAAATATACGTTAAAGGATTTCTTTTATAAACGATTAAGAAACCGCTCTAATTCCACTTCTTGCGTAAATGGAATTTTTTTTAATTTCATCAGAAATTAAAAATGACAGTTCTAAGGCTTGATTAGCATTTAATCTTGGGTCGCAATGTGTACGGTATCTGCTTGATAAGTCTTTATCAGAAATTTTTTGTGTACCTCCAGTACATTCTGTAACATTTTGTCCAGTCATCTCTATATGTAAACCTCCAGCATAAGATCCTTCGCTTTGATGTACAGCAAAAACATTTTTAACTTCTTTTAAAACATTATTAAATGGTCTTGTTTTAAAACCTGTAGAAGATTTAACTGTGTTTCCATGCATAGGGTCACAGGACCAAATAACATTTAAACCTTCTTTTTTAATAGTTCTAACTAATTTTGGTAAAAATTTTCCAACATTTTCATGACCAAATCTTGAAATTAAAGTTATTTTTCCTTTTTCATTTTTAGGATTTATAACATTGCAAATTTTAACTATTTCTTCTGGTTTTGATGTTGGTCCACATTTAATTCCGATTGGATTTTCAATTCCTCTACAAAATTCAACATGACCACCATCCAACTGTCTTGTTCTATCACCTATCCACACAAAGTGTGCCGATGTATCGTGATACTCTCCTGTTGTTGAGTCGATTCTTGTCATGCTCTCTTCAAAAGGAAGTAACAAAGCTTCGTGTGAAGTCCAAAAGTTAACTGTTTTTAGTCTTCTATTGAAATCTGAATTTATTCCACATGCATCCATAAAAGCTAATGCATCTGCAATTTTGTCTTCTAATTCTCTAAATTTTTTAGCTTGTGGGCTTTTTTTAATGTAACCTAAGTTCCACAAGTGAACTTTTTTTAAATCAGCAAATCCACCATGACAAAAAGCTCTTATTAAATTTAAAGTAGATGCCGCTTGTGAATACGCTTTAAACAATCTTTTAGGATCCGGTTTTCTAGCTTTTTCAGTAAATTCTATACCATTTATATTATCGCCAAGGTAACTTGGCAGCTCTATATCGCCTTGTTTTTCAGTCGGTGCACTTCTTGGTTTTGAAAATTGTCCTGCGATTCTTCCAAGTTTAACAACTGGTAAAGACGCTGAATAAGTCATAACTAGTGACATTTGCAACATAACTTTAAAATAATCTCTAATATTGTCAGGATTAAACTCAGCAAAACTTTCTGCACAATCACCACCTTGTAACAAGAAAGCTTTTCCATCAACAACATCAGCAAGTTGTTGTTTTAAATGTCTCGTCTCACCAGCAAACACTAAAGGAGGGAAATTTTTTATTTTTCCAAGAACCATATTAAGTTCTTTTTCATCCTCGTAATTAGGTATGTGTTTTACAGGATAGTTTTTCCAACTATTTATTTTCCATTTTTTCATACAACTAATAGTATATATATTGATTTCTAATAATTTTTCAAATCAACAAAATGTAAGCTTAATATACCTAGATATTCCCTAATTAATCCATCAAATGATCTAGTATTTTGAACAAAACTAAAGGTTTGATAGTAATTTATAAAGGAAAAATTACTTCTCCGCGCTTTCCAATAGTATGGGTAAACCTCTAAATCCATTTTTTTAGATATTGCTAAAGATCTTTTCATATGGGTTGGGCTGGTCATTAAAACGACTCTTTCAAATTTTTTATTTTTATTAAATTCTTTAAATTCTAACATATTCTCAATTGTATTACGCGAATTAGGAAGAACATAATAATCATTATTGTCAATTATATTGTCTATTAATCTTTTTATCTTGATACTTTTATTATTTTTTTTATTTTTAATTAAAAGAGGAGAACCGCCAACAATAATTAATTTTGCATTTTTTTGTTTTTTAACTAAGTTTACAGCATATATAATTCTTCTCTCATCTCCCCCTAAAACTAATAGTGCATCAAAATTATCAATAGTTTTATTATTATAAAAATTTTTTTTTAAAAGATTGTATTCTAAATAACTTCCAATTGGAAATAATCCCATAATAAAAAATGTTGTCATAAATAAATAAAATATTTTTTTAAATTTATTTCTAAAAATAAATGAAATTATTAAAGATAAAATTATTAAGTTGGAAAATAAAAAGAATGGTTGAAGTATTTTTGAAATAAAAAAATAAAAATTCACTATTCTACCGTTACAGATTTAGCCAAATTTCTTGGTTTATCAATATCGTAACCTCTTTTAAGTGCAGAATAATAAGCTAATTTTTGAAGAGGAATGGTTATTAAAAAAGGTAGCAAATCATCAGATATATTTTCAACTTCAACCTTTTCCCAAATGTTTTCTGAATAAACCTCATCTTTACTTTTGTTTGTAATTAACAAAACCTTAGCGCCTCTTGCTATAACTTCTTGCATGTTAGAAATTGTTTTTTTGTAATATTTATCTCTTGGAGCTAATACAACAACAGGCATTCCTTCTTCAATTAATGCAAGCGGTCCGTGTTTCATTTCACCGGCTGGATATCCTTCTGCGTGTACATAGGCTAATTCTTTTAATTTTAACGATCCTTCTAAAGCTATTGGAAAAGAATAACCGCGTCCTAAAAACATTGATCCTTTTATATCTACAAATGAACTACAAACAGATTGAACTTTGCTATCAGTTTCTAAAGTTTGTTTTGCTAGCTTTGATAATGAAAAAAGTGACTTAATTTTCTCTAAATATTTTTTTTTATCAATATCTTTTCTCATTTTGGCGATTTTTAAACATAAAATATATAAAACTAACATTTGCCCTAAAAAAGCTTTGGTAGAAGCTACACCAATTTCTGGTCCACAATGTATAGGAAGTACAAATTTAGAGTCTCTGGCTATAGAGCTTTCAACAACATTTACAACACTGCATGTTTTCATTTTATTTTTATTGCATAAATCTAATGCTGCAAATGTGTCTGCTGTTTCTCCTGATTGAGAGACAAATATATAAAGAGTATCTTTTTTAAATCTATTATTTCGATACCTAAACTCTGAAGCAATATCTACATTCACATTTAATGTCGTTAATTGCTCAAACCAATATTTAGCCATTAAACATGAATGATAAGCAGTTCCACAGCCTATTAACATTATCGAAGAAAATTCATTCAATTTCCAAGGAAAATTAAAAATATTTATATCGTTGTTAACTTTGTCAATGTATTCGTTTACGCAGTTTTTAATTGTTGTTGGCTGTTCTTCAATTTCTTTAGCCATGAAATGTTTATAATCACCTTTATCATAGCTTTGTCCGTCTAAAGAAAGTTTTAAAATTTTTTTGTTAACTTTTTTTCCATTTTCGTCAAAAAATTCTACATTATCTTTTTTAAGAATACAAAATTCACCATCGTTTAAATAAGAAATCTTATTTGTCATTGATTTTAACGCATAAGAGTCAGAACCAAGATAATTTTCATTTGGTCCATAACCAACGGCTAAGGGAGAGCCTCTTCTTGCTCCAACAATTAAATCTGGTTGATCTTTAAATATTATTCCAATTGCAAAACTTCCATGAAGTCTTTTTAAAATCTTTAAAATTGATTTTTTTAAATCATTATTTTTCAGATATTCAGTAATTAAATGAACAATAACCTCTGTGTCAGTTTGTGATTTAAATTTGTGTCCTTTTTTGATTAATAATTTTTTTAATAAAGTAGAATTTTCTATAATACCATTATGTACCACAGATACACTTTCAGAAGAATGTGGATGAGCATTTATTGAGCTTGGTATTCCGTGAGTTGCCCATCTAACATGACCAATACCAACATTTCCTAACAAACTAGATTTATTTAAATTTTTTTCTAAAGCATCAACTCTTCCTTCACATTTAACTTCATTAATATTACCATTATGTAGTGTTGCAATTCCTGAGGAATCATAGCCTCTATATTCAAGTTTTCGTAAAGAGTTCACGATCATAGATGTTACAGATTTAGTGCTTGTGATTCCAACTATTCCACACATTGTTATTTCTTTCTTTTGTAATTTTTTTTTTCAGTTTGTTTTGATCTTGTAAGTGCCAAAGAATTTTTTTTAACATTTCTTGTTATTACAGATCCTGCGCCTATTATACTTTTTTCATTTAAAGTAACTGGAGCAACTAATGAAGAATTTGAGCCTACAAAAACTTTGTTCTTTATTGTTGTTTTATTTTTTTTTTTTCCATCATAATTACAAGTAATTGTGCCAGCGCCAATATTAACAAAATCTCCAATACTAGCATCACCAATATAAGATAAGTGATTTACTTTTGAATTTTTTCCTAAATTACTTTTTTTTATTTCTACAAAATTTCCAACTTTTGATCCTGATTTTAAAACTGTGCCCGGTCTTAATCTCGCAAAAGGTCCTATTGTTACATTATTTTCAATTTTAACATTTTCTAAATGTGAAAAAGATTTTATTTTTGAATTATTTTGTATTTTAACTTTTTCTCCTAGAACTACATATGGTTCTATAGTCACATTTTTTCCAATTTTTGTATCTTTTGAAAAATAAACTGTTTCAGGTGCAAGCATCTTAACACCATTTTTCATAAACTTTTCTCTCAACCGTTCTTGAGCTTTTTGTAAATTTGTTAGTTTCATTTGCAATTTTATTTATAGTTAAGTAAATATGATCGTTAATTCACAAATTGTTTCTTATTAATACTTTTTAAATGACTCAAAAACTTACCATATTATTTGATTTGGACGGAACTTTGGTTGATACAGCTCCCGATCTTATGAATGCACATAATCATGTTATGAAAAAATTCGGTTACAAAGCCAAATCAACAGATGACATAAGAAAATTGGTAGGACAAGGTGCTAAATCTCTAATTGGTAGATCTGTATGGGGTCAAGCAAAAAAAGAATTTGGTCAAATAGATGACGGAAAAATCAAAAAAGAAATGGTAACAGAATTCATAAATTTTTATGGACAAAATATAGTTAAGGAAAGCAAATTAATTAATGGGGTGTACGATTTTCTAAAGTGGTCAAAAGAAAATAAAATTTCAATGGGTGTATGCACTAATAAGCCAGAACATCTTGCAGTAGATCTTTTAAAAAAAATTAAAATTTATGATTTTTTTGAGTATGTTGCTGGAAGTAACACTTTTGATTTTTGTAAACCCGACCCTAGGCATTTAACAAATGTAATTGAAATTATGCAAGGTGATATAAAAAAAAGTATAATGATTGGTGATAGTGAATCTGATGGAAATGCCGCAAAAGCAGCTGGTATTCCATTTATTCTATTAGAAGACGGATATACTGAAAAAAATGCTAATGAAATTACACACGATCATTTAATAAGAGATTTTATTGGAATTGAAAAAATAGTTCACAAATATTTGAATCATTAATATTGATTATTGTCATTCCTGGTTGTATTAAAAAACAATAAAAATTGGAGATAAATTGATAACTCACAAAGTAAAAGTTTACCCGTCGAAAATTAAATTAGATAAAAAAAATCAACTTGCGTGGAAATTGGCTGAAATATCTAGTGACAATGCAAAAATAAATAAAAAATCTATTGAAATGGTTATCAACAGAATTATTGATAATGCCTCAGTTGCAATTGCTTCCTTAAATAGAAAACCAGTAATTTCTTCAAGAGAAATGGCATTAAGACATCCAAAAAGAAATGGTGCAACAATATTTGGAGTTAGCTCAAAAAAAAAATTTGATTGTGAATGGGCTGCTTGGGCTAATGGAACAGCTGTAAGAGAGCTAGATTTTCATGATACTTTCTTGGCTGCAGATTATAGTCACCCTGGCGATAATATTCCTCCACTTATAGCTGTTGCTCAACAAAAGAAAAAAAGTGGTATAGATTTATTAAGAGGAATAATTACCGCTTATGAAATCCAAGTGAATTTAGTTAAAGGAATTTGTTTACATAAACATAAGGTTGACCACATTGCTCATCTGGGACCAAGTGTAGCTGCAGGAGTTGGTACAATGCTTAGATTAAATACAAAAACAATTTATCAAGCAATTCAACAAGCACTTCATACAACAATTTCTACAAGACAATCTAGAAAAGGTGAAATTTCAAGTTGGAAAGCTTACGCGCCTGCTCATGCAGGCAAACTTGCAATTGAAGCGGTTGATAGAGCTATGCGAGGAGAAGGAGCGCCAAGTCCAATCTATGAAGGTGAAGATAGTGTAATTGCACAAATTCTAGATGGTAAAAAAGCTTTATATAAGGTTCCATTGCCAAAAAAAAATGAAGAAAAAAAAGCAATTTTAGAAACTTACACAAAAGAATATTCTGCTGAGTATCAAGCACAAGCCCTTATTGATATTGCAAAAAAACTTAACAAAAAAATTAAAAATCTTAATCAAATCAAAAAAATTGATATTTATACAAGTCATCATACGCATTACGTGATTGGAACAGGTGCAAATGATCCTCAAAAAATGGATCCTAATGCAAGTAGAGAAACTTTAGATCACTCAATAATGTATATATTTGCTGTCGCTTTGGAAGATGCTAATTGGCATCATGTTAATTCGTATAAGAAATCGAGAGCTAATAAAAAAAGCACAATCAAGATTTGGAGATTAATTAAAACACATGAAGATAAAAAATGGACCAAAAAATATCACGATCCCAATCCTAAAAATAAATCATTTGGTGCAAAAGTAATTGTATCATTAAATAATGGTAAAAAAATTATTGAACAATTGGATAAAGCTGATGCACATCCATATGGATCGAGACCTTTTATAAGAAAAAATTATATAAATAAATTTCTTACATTAACAAAAAATATTCTTTCTAAAAAAGAAAGCGCTCGTTTTTTAAGAAATGTACAAAATTTAACTAAACTAAAATCAGGCCAGTTAGATAAACTTAATATAGAAATCAAAAGTTCTAATTTGAAAAAAAATAATAAAAAAGGAATTTTTTAGTGCATTTTGTTAAAAAAAAAGCAGAAGAAAAAAGAATTGAATTTGATAAAAAATTAAAATCAAAAAAAATTTTAAGAATTCCTGGTGCTTATAACCCTTTAACCGCAAAAGTAATTGAAGAAATTGGATATGATGCTGTTTATGTTTCTGGGGGAGTTATGTCTAATGATTTAGGTTATCCTGATATTGGTTTAACTACTTTAAAAGATGTAAGCAATAGAGCAAATCAAATAGCCAGGGTTACAAACTTACCAACAATTGTTGATATTGATACTGGATTTAAATCTTGCAAAGAAACTATTGAGACATTCGAGAAATTTGGAATTACTGGAGTTCATATTGAAGATCAAGTATCACAAAAAAGGTGCGGACATCTAGATAATAAAGAGCTCATCACTAAAGATGAAATGATAAAAAAAATTAAGGAATGTGTAAGTTCAAAAAAAGATAAAAATTTTAAAATAATTGCAAGATCAGATGCAAAAAGTGTCGAAGGCATTGATAAAATGATCGATAGATGCAAAAGCTATGTTGATGCTGGGGCAGAAATTATTTTTCCAGAAGCTTTACACGATGAAAAAGAATTTGAAAAAGTAAGAAATTCATTAAATTGTTATCTTTTAGCCAATATGACTGAATTTGGTAAATCAAAGTTACTAAATTATAAAGAGCTAGAAAATATTGGATATAATATAGTAATTTATCCTGTAACTACACAAAGATTGGCTATGAAAAGTGTGGAAGATGGTTTGCGTGCTATTTTTGATGATGGACATCAAAACAATATTATTGATAAAATGCAAACAAGAAAAAGATTATATAATTTAGTTGAGTACGAAAAATATAACTCTCTAGATGAAAAAATTTATAACTTTAACACAGAAGGTCACGAATAATGAGTGATGAAGTAAAAAAAGGTCTATTAGGAATTGTTGTTGATGAAACAACGGTATCTCAGGTAATGCCTGATATTAATTCTCTTACTTATAGAGGTTATGCAGTTCAGGATCTTTGTGAAAAATGTATTTTTGAAGAAGTAGCTTATCTTGTCTTGAATGGAGAGCTTCCAAATAAAACACAGTTAAAAAAATTTATTAAAGAAGAGAGATTGGACAGAAGTCTCTCAAAACAAATATTAAATGACATCCAAAAAATGCCAAAAAAAGCACACCCAATGGATGTTGTTAGAACTGCGGTTAGTTTAATGGCACTTGAAGATAAAGAGACTAGAAATAATTCTCCTAAAGCTAACATGAGAAAAGCTATTAGAATATTTGCAAAAACGCCTATTGCTTTAGCTGCATTTTTTAGATCTAGAAAAGGTAAAAAAATAATATCTCCTAAGAAAAATCTATCTTTTTCTGAAAATTTTTTTCATATGTGTTTTGGAAAAGTACCTAGTAAAGAGATTGTTAAAGCTTTTGATGTGTCGTTAATTCTTTATGCTGAACATAGTTTCAATGTTTCAACATTCACCGCAAGAACCATAACAAGCAGTTTATCAGATATTCATGGTGCAATAACTGGTGCTATAGCAAGCTTAAAAGGTCCTTTGCATGGAGGAGCCAACGAAGAAGTTATGCATATGATGAATAAAATTAAAAATCCTGAAAAAGCATTAAAATGGATAAATAATGCATTGGATAAAAAAGATGTAGTAATGGGTTTTGGGCACAGAGTTTATAAAAAAGGTGATTCAAGAGTTCCAACAATGGAAAAATATTTTAAAAAAGTTGCAACAATTAAAAAAGACAAAAAGTTTATTAAAATTTATGACACTGTTAAAAATGTAATGATTGAAAGAAAAAATATTCACCCAAATGTTGATTATCCGACTGGACCGACTTATCATTTAATGGGTTTTGATACCGATTTTTTTACACCAATTTTTGTAATTTCAAGAATAACTGGATGGTCTGCTCATATCATGGAACAACACGCTGCAAATAAATTAATTAGACCTCTTTCTAAATATAGCGGCGCAGATCATAGAAAAGTTATGCTTCTTAACCAAAGATAAATTTAGTCTAAATCTAAATCTCCACATTCTGTGTCTGTAAATATACATGTACTGTAATGATGAATTGCTTTAACATCTTTTACAACACCTAAAGCAGTACCTTCAACAGTTCCTGTTACCGTATTACATTGATTAAGAGTAAAAAATGAAAATAAAAGTAAAATTAATTTTTTTATCTCATAGAAGCTTTATGAAAATGCTTCTGTCCAATTTCCTTGCGTAGACGCTTTTGAATATTCTGTTGCCCTTCCTTCAAAAAAGTTCATGTGTTCAACTGCATTCAACATTGTATCCAACCAAGTTAAAGGGTTTTTATCAATTTCATAAATTGGTTCTAATCCTAATTGAGCAAGTCTTCTATTTCCAATAAATCTTATATAGTCTTTAACTTCTTTTGCGGTTAACCCTTCCATTGATCCCATTTCAAAAGCTAAATCAATAAAAGCATCTTCATGATGCACTATAGTTCTGCAAGCTTCGTAAAGTTCTTTTTTTAATTCTGCTGTCCATATTTCTGGATTTTCCTTTATAAACTCTTTAAATAATCTTATCATAGAATTACAATGTAAAGTTTCATCTCTTACTGACCAAGTAACAATTTGGCCCATGCCCTTCATTTTATTAAATCTAGGAAAATTAAGAAGGATTGCAAAACTTGCAAACAGTTGTAGTCCTTCTGTAAAAGCACTAAACACTGCTACTGTTTTTGCAATATCTTTTTTTGAATTTACATTAAAGCCTTGCATGTAATCATATTTATCTTTCATTTCTTTGTACTTCATGAAAGCTGAATACTCAGACTCTGGCATTCCAATTGTATCAAGTAAGTGAGAGTAAGCAGCAATGTGAACTGTTTCCATTGAAGCAAATGCTGTCATCATCATTAAAACTTCTGTTGGTTTAAATACTGTTGTGTAATGTCTTAAATAACAATTTTGAACTTCTACATCCGCTTGAGTAAAAAATCTAAAAATCTGAGTTAATAAATTTTTTTCTGACTGTGATAAATTTTTTTGCCAGTCTCTAACATCATCACCCAAAGGTACTTCTTCAGGTAACCAATGAATTCTTTGTTGAGTTAACCAAGCATCGTAACACCATGGATATCTAAATGGCTTGTACACTGGATTCTCCACTAACAGACCCATTTTCTTTGGAGTAATTATTTCTTTTTGCTTATCTTTTTTAATTTTATCTATTACTGACATGATAAACATTCCTCATAATCTTGTTCTTCATTTTGCTGATTTTTAGATTTATAAACATTTGCTGTAACATCGGTTAATTTTGCATCATTAATATTTTCAGCTCTTTGAATTGATTTAGATCTACAATAATAAAGGCTTTTAAGTCCTTTTTTCCATGCTTGGAAATGAATTTGGTGTAGTTCTTTTTTGTGTATATCGGCAGGAACAAAGATATTAATAGATTGAGCTTGAGATATATGAGGAGTTCTGTCTGCGCCTAGTTCAACTATCCATTTTTGGTCTAGCTCAAAAGCTGTTTTAAAAACGTCTTTTTCTTGCTGGGTTAAGAAGTCTAAATGAGATACAGATCCTTGGTTGGTTGTAATACTAGACCATGTCTCATTATCATTTTTATTGTGTTTTTCTAATAATTTTTCAAGATATCTATTTCTAACGTTGAAAGATCCAGAAAGTGTTTTGTGTGTAAAACTATTAGCAGCAATTGGCTCAACACCTGGTGAAGTTCCTCCACAGATAATTGATATTGATGCTGTAGGAGCTATTGCTGTTTTGTTTGAAAATCTTTCTTTTATTCCATAGTCTGCAGCATCGGGGCATGCTCCTCTTTCTTCTGCTAAATCTTTAGAGGCTTTATCCACATCTTTTTGAATATGTTCAAAAATCTTTTTATTCCAAACTTTACTCATAACAGATTCAAGTGGAATCATTTTTTGTTGAAAAAATGAATGAAGCCCCATAACACCTAAACCTACACTTCTTTCTCTTAGAGCTGAATATGTTGCATCACTAAATTCTTCGGGCGCTCTTTCAATAAAATCTGTTAAAACATTATCTAAAAATCTCATTACATCTCCAATAAAATTTTTATCATCTTTCCACTCATCATATTTTTCTATGTTTAAAGAAGACAAGCAGCATACAGCTGTTCTATCTCTACCATCTTTATCAACTCCTGTTGGTAAAGTAATTTCACTACATAAATTAGAAGTCTTAACTGTTAGCCCAGCAAGTTTATGGTGTTGTGGGATAAGTCTATTTACCGTATCAATATAAACTATATAAGGTTCACCTGTTTCTATTCTAGCAGTTAACAATCTTATCCATAAATTTCTCGCAGAAACAGTTGATTGAACTATTCCATCTTTAGGACTTTTTAATGCCCATTGTTCGTCAAGTTCAACTGCTCTCATAAATGCATCACTAACTAGAATACCGTGATGAAGATTTAATGATTTCCTATTTGGATCACCTCCAGTTGGTCTTCTCATTTCAATAAACTCTTCTATCTCAGGATGATCAATTGGAAGATAACATGCGGCAGAACCTCTTCTAAGTGAACCTTGGCTAATTGCCATGGTTAAAGAATCCATTACTTTAATAAAAGGAATTATCCCAGATGTTTTTCCAACTCTTCCAATTTTTTCTCCAATAGATCTTAGGTTGCCCCAATAACTTCCAATTCCACCTCCTTTGGCAGCTAACCAAACATTTTCGCTCCAAAGATCTAAAATTCCATGAAGACTATCATTTGCTTCATTTAAAAAACATGAAATTGGCAAACCTCTTTTGGTTCCTCCATTTGAAAGTACTGGTGTTGCAGGCATAAACCAAAGATTGCTTATGTAGTTATATAATCTTTGAGCATGTAAATTATCATCTGCATAATGACTTGCTACTCTTGCAAATAGATCTTGGAAGGATTCGTTATAACCTAAATATCTATCGCTTAGAGTTGCTTTTCCAAACGATGTAAGATTTTCATCTTTGGATCGATCAATTTTAATTGTTATCCCTTTTGAATTTTGAAATAGTTCTGTTTCGTTGTTTAAAGAAAATAAATCTGGTCTTTTATCTAAATGGTTTTCTTGGGTAGTTGGTGAAAATTCAGAGACAGCTTTCTTAATGGCTTGAGATAAAACTTTGTTCATTTAACTCCCTTATTGTAACAGTTTTTTAGTAAAACAACTACATGTTGTATGAAGATCTCTTTAATATACTATATAAATTAGAAATCAATAGAACATATATAGAACATAATAAATAAATATCAATAAAAAAATAAAAAAAATATAAATATATCAACATGGAAAATTCAACAAAAATTGATCCTTATGGCTTTAGAGAATATGACGCCAGATGGTTGTATGAAAAAGATATAGGACTTGGAGGTATTGAAAGTTTAGGAAAAGGACTAGGAACACAAATTATAAATCATACTAAAAAAAACAACCCGAGAGTAATAGTTGGTCATGATTACAGATCTTACAGTGAAGAAATTAAATCATCTCTAAAAAAAGGATTAATTTCAACTGGTTGTTTTATAGAAGACTTAGGATTGTCGTTATCTCCCATGGTTTATTTTGCACAATTTAATTTAAATGCAGATGCAGTTGCAATGGTTACTGCAAGTCATAACGAAAATGGTTGGACAGGAGTTAAAATGGGAATCAAAAAAGGTTTAACTCATACGCCTGAAGAAATGAAAGAATTAAAAGACATAACTTTAAATCAAAAATTTACAGAAGGAAAAGGAAACGTAAAAAAAATAGAAAACTTTCAACAAATTTACAAAGAAAACTTAATAAAAAATAAAAAAATAAAAAAAAAAATTAAAGCGGTTGTTGCCTGTGGAAATGGTACAGCTGGTATATTTGCACCAGACGTTCTAAAAGGTATAGGTTGTGAAGTAATTGAGCTCGATTGTAAATTAGATTGGAATTTTCCAAAATATAATCCAAATCCAGAAGATATGAAAATGTTACATGCAATCAGCAATGTAGTAAAAGAAAATGGTGCTGATATAGGATTTGGTTTTGATGGAGATGGTGATCGTTGTGGTGTTATTGATAATGAAGGTAATGAAATATTTTCAGATAAAATAGGTCTACTAATTGCTAGAAATTTATCTTCTCAACATAAAGGTTCTAAATTTATTGTAGATGTTAAATCTACAGGATTATTTAACACTGATAAAATATTATTAAATAATAACTGCAAAACAATCTATTGGAAAACCGGTCATTCACATATTAAAAGAAAGGTAAATACTGAAAAAGCTTTAGCTGGATTTGAAAAAAGTGGACATTTCTTTTTTAATAAACCATTAGGTTATGGATATGATGATGGAATTAATTCAGCAATACAAGTTTGTCATTTATTAGATAATCAAAATAAAAAAATGAGTGAAATAATAAAGGAATTACCTAATACCTATCAATCCCCTACTATGGCCCCTTTCTGTAAGGATGAAGAAAAATATCAATTAGTAAATGAGTTGGTTAAAAAAGTTAAAGAAATCAAGGAAAAAAAGATAAAAATAGATAATCAAGAAATAGAAGAAGTTTTAACTGTAAATGGTGTTAGATTTTCATTTAATGATGGATCGTGGGGACTAATAAGAGCTTCATCAAATAAACCTTCGTTAGTGGTTGTAACAGAAAGTCCAACATCAGATATAAGAAAAAAAAAGATATTTGAATTCATAGACGGTTTGCTTCAAAAAACTGGAAAAATTGGAGAATATGACCAAAAAATATAAATCATAAATTCAACTAATAAGAGTTTAAGAAAATTTAGAGAATCGCATATAAACTAATTAAGGGGCGGTAGAGGGAGACTGAAACCGCCTCTTTTTTTTTATAAATTTAGATATCTATATAAAAAGACAGTTCCCACTACATATAAAAAAATTCCAAAAAATCTCTGCAATTTTGACTTATCCATTTTATGAACTGTGTTTGCTCCTACTCTCGCCATAACCATAGTTATTGGTATAAATATTAAAAACGCAGGAATGTTTATAAATCCTACACTTAATGGCAAATTAGCTTTTAAAAATGAACCTGTTATTAAAAAACCTAATGCACCAAATAAAGAAATTACTGAACCAATAGCTACTGCACTGCCTATTGCTTTGCTAATTGGATATCCAAAATACCTTAAAATAGGTACATTCATAATTGCCCCGCCTATGCCCATAATTGCAGAAATAAAACCTGAAACAAAGGCAAGTAAAATTCTTGGAATTAAATTAAAATTCACTCTTAATTCATCTGTCTTGTTTTTAAGATTTATTAAGTAAGCTCCAAGCACAAAAACAATTATAGCAAAAAACAACAAAAGAGATTTAGTATGTAAATTGGCTGCAAAAATAGTTCCCGATAAAACACCGGGTATTACAAAAATTCCATAATTTTTGATCACGGAAAAATCAACAGATCCATGTTTTTTGTGTGTTAAAGCTGAAACTATGGATGTTGGAATAATTATAGAAAATGTAGTTCCAACTGCTAAATGCATCAAGTAATCTTGATTTACATTCAAACTATCAAAAATAAAAAATAGAAAAGGGACAGTAATGAGCCCTCCACCAATTCCAAACAATCCAGCAAGAAAACCAACTGGAAAAGCGGTTAGAATCATTAACAGTATAAAAAAAAAATAATCGTTTGTAAAAATTGAACCAATCAATCTAACTCGCTGATCGAACTTGTGGTGCTAATTTAACTTTGTCCATTATATGATCTATTTTTTTAACATCAGCGTCTCTAACACATAAATTTTCGCTTAAATATCTTTTCCAGAAATTAGATCCTGTTTGGCCATGAAACAATCCTAAAGTATGTCTCATAATTTGATTTAACCTTGTTCCTTTTTTTGTTTCTTCTTTTATATATGGAATTAAATTTTCAATAACTTCTTGTCTTGAAGCAGTATTATTATTTTTAAAAATTTCCTTTTCAATTTCAGCCAAAAAGTAAGGGGAATGGTAAACTGATCTTCCAATCATAACTCCATCTACTTTACTTAGATGGTTTTTAATTTGATCAGTTGAAGTAATACCTCCATTTACAATTATTTCTTCATTTTTAAAATCTTTTTTTAAATTATAAACAACATCATATTTTAAAGGAGGAATATTTAAATTTTGTTTAGGCGTAAATTTTCCAAGGATAGCTTTTCTTGCATGTATAATAAATGTTTTAACTCCAGTATTTTTTAATTTATCAATAAATTTATATAAATTTTCATAATCTTCTTGATCATCATATCCAATTCTAGTTTTTACTGTTACAGGAAGTTTGGTTAACGATTGCATTTTGCTTAAACAATCAGCTACTAAATTTGGTTCTTTCATTAAACAAGCGCCAAATTTATTTTTTTGAACTTTTTTGCTTGGACAACCAAGATTTAAATTTATTTCATCATAACCAAATTCTTCTCCAAATCTTGCTGCATTGGCTAAAAGAGTTGGCGACGATCCACCTACTTGAAGTGCTAAAGGTTTTTCATTAATATTGAATGATAAAAGTTTTTTTTTGTCTCCTCTATCAATTGCTTCGCATACAATCATCTCAGTATATAAAAGAACATTTCTACTTATTAAACGTAAAAAATATCTTTCATGACGATCTGTACAATCCATCATTGGAGCGACTGATACTTTTCTATTCATAATATAAGATTGTTATATTATTTATTTAGCTATTTGTAGACTCTGAATCTTTTTGTTCTTCACTAGCTATTTCTTCATCTTTTAAATTATCTAAAGAAACATCTTCTTCTTGTGCCTCTATCGATTCTTCTGAAGGTTCGCTTTCAATTGTCTGTTCTTTTGGTGAATTTTTTAATTCAGCAAGATCTTCTTTGGAAACTTGAATTTTTTCAGGAATTTTTCTAGCTCTTTTTGAAGGCAATATTGGAACTCCACTCTTCGAGATTTCTCCTTTGTAAAGATTTTCAAAATTATCTCCAATTTCTTCATCATCCTCTGATGAATCGTCTACTTGCTCAACATGTTTTCTTAATTTGTAAACAGCACTTTCAATTAAATCTTTAACTTTAATTTTTTCTTCAGCAATTTCTCTAAGAGATATAACAGTATTTTTGTCGTTATCTTTATTTATTGATGGTTCTGTTCCTGAGTTAAGTTGAGTCGCTCTTTCTTTTGCAACTAATACTAATTCATAAGGGCTATCTACTTTATCTATACAATCTTCTACGGTTACTCTTGCCATGCGAGTTGTTTATACTTCGCAAAGTATAAAATCAAGTGATTTCTATATTTTTACAGGATTTAAGTTTTTTCTTATAAAGAACAAAGAAATTATAGAAATAAAAATATAAGCGGCAGAAACTAAAGAGATTTGTTCTATAGAAAAGCCTTTATCAATAAGAATTCCAAATACTGCAGTTCCAAAGGCTGTAGCAAATACCATTAAAGCAGTAGTAAGAGCTTTTATAGATCCTATATACTTTACACCATATATTTCAGCCCACGTTGATGATCCTAGTACATTGCAAAGGCCGTTGGTAATGCCAATCAATCCAAAAAATACAAATGAAGAAAAAGGATTATCAAAATAAAACAACACCATTGCTGCAAAAAATAAAGGAATGTTCATATAAATTAAAATTTTTCTACTAGTAAATTTATCAATTAAAAAACCTGAAAAAATTAATGCAACAACTGAAAGTATAGAATAAGACATAAAAGATTGTGCAATTATATAGGGACCCCAATTTTTTGAAGAAAGTATAAAAGATTGATAAATAAAAGATCCAGTAGCAATAGAAGGCATTGCCAACATATTTGCGCAAACAATATAAAATCTATAATCTTTTATAACTTCAACTCTTTTCCATTGTTTAAAATTATCTTCATTAACAGTATTGTCTTCTTCTTTTTCTCTTGAATCAAAATTAAGATTTTTTACTAAAAAAAAAGAAGATAAAGGTAAAAAAATTAATACAACAATTGAAATTGCAATCCAAATATTTTGCCATTCAGTGATTGTCAAAAGATAAATCATTAAAACTGGCAAAATAAATTCAGCAGCAGATAGACCAAACCAACCTGTGCTTAAAGCTTTTCCTCTGGATTTTGTAAAATATCTAGAAATTGTTGTAGTGGCTGTATGAGACATCATGCCTTGACCAGAAAATCTCATTAACAATATTGCTATAAACAAAAAAGAAATAGATGAAATTTTAGAAAAAAAGAAACAAGAAAAGCCAAGCAATAAAATTACAAAAAAAGCAAACTTAGAAATATCTATGTCGTCAATTTTTTTTCCTGCCCAGATTAATATAAAACTACTTGTAAGAGTAGCTGCAGCATAAATTGAGCCAAATTGTCCATGAGTAATCGATAGTTCGTTCCTTATGCTTGGATTAAATATTCCTAAAAAAAAACTCTGTCCAAAACTAGAAAAAAATGTAAATATAAAACCAAATATAATTACTTTTAAACTTAAACTTTTAAACATTTTTTTTTATGACTTGTAAAGTTGCTTTCATTGGTCTTGGTGTCATGGGTTATCCAATGGCTGGATATATATCAAAAGCTGGACATAATGTAACTGTTTATAATCGTACAACAACAAAAGCAGATAAATGGCTTACCGAATACAAAGGAGCAAAAGCAGAAACTCCTGCAAAAGCTGCTGATGGAGCTGATTTTGTTTTTACATGTGTTGGAAATGACAACGATCTAAAAGAAGTTACTTTTGGAGATAACGGAATTTTTAAAACAATAAAAAAAGGTGCTATCTATATTGATAACACAACAGCTTCTGCAACAATCGCTAGAGAAATTTATGATCATTCAAAAAAAAATGGTTTTGGATTTTTAGATGCGCCTGTTTCAGGTGGACAAGCTGGAGCAGAAAATGGTGCACTAACAGTAATGATCGGTGGAGATCAAGAGAGTTTCAATAAAGCAAAAGATGTAATCGATTGTTACAGTAAAAAAATGAAATTACTTGGCAAAGCTGGAAACGGCCAATTAGCTAAAATGGTAAACCAAATTTGTATTGGTGGATTAGTACAAGCATTATCTGAAGGAATAAATTTTGGTATAAAAGCTGGTCTAAATATGGAGGATGTTATTGAAGTTATATCTAAGGGAGCAGCTCAATCATGGCAAATGGATAATAGATATAAAACAATGATTGATGATAAGTTTGAATTTGGATTTGCTGTAGATTGGATGAGAAAAGACTTAAAAATTGCTTTAGAAGAAGCAAAAAAAAACAATTCATTATTACCCGTAACAGAAATTGTTGATCAATATTATGGAGATGTTCAAAAATTAGGTGGTAATAGATGGGATACATCAAGTCTTATTAAAAGACTTAGAAAGTAAATAAGTATGCAACCAGCATACTACGAAAATTTTAAAGAAATCAAAAAAAAAATTTGGTCAATGTTAGATGATGCAGTGACAAATAGAAGTTCAACATTTAGAATTCCAGTATTTATTTGTGGAGATCAAAAAGATTTTGATGGAAGAATTGTAGTTCTTAGAAAATCTGATCAAATAAATAATCTTCTTCAATTTCATAGTGATATTAGATCAGAGAAAATACCTAAATTAAAAAGTAATAAAAATGCTTCTATGCTTTTCTATGACAAAGAAGAAAAAATCCAAGTAAGATTAAAAGTTGAATGTATAGTTAATCATAACAATGAAATAACTAAAGAGTCTTGGTCAAAAACAGGACATATGAGTAGAAAATGTTATTTGGTTGATAATGGACCTGGAACAAAATCTCCCAACCCAACATCAGGTTTAAAACCTGAGTTAGATAATTTTGAATTTTCAATGGAACAAAGCGAAGAAGGTTATAAAAACTTTACTGTAATTCAGTGTAAAATAAAAAATATTGAATGGCTTTATCTAGCTGCTAAAGGGCATCGCAGAGCCAGATTTGAATTAGATACAAATAAAGAATACTGGCTAGTTCCTTAAATAATGTTTGTAAAATTTATTTTTTATTTATCTCTAATAATTTTAGGAATGTTTGTTATGAGATTTGGAATAATCCAAATAAGACAATACAAACAAGGTCAAACCAAACTTAAAAAGAAGCTACTAGAACAGATTGCTTTTGTAATTTTTTTTATAATAATTTTAGGATTAATTATTTATTCGGTTAACGGCCTACTTTTTAATTAAGTAAATTTTCTTCCCAAAATTTAATATTCTTCTTAAAAAACAATTTTCCTTTATCACCGCCACCTTTGGCACCTGTGAACATGCATCCACTTAAATTATAAGGGTCAAAACTGAATTTCAAAGTTCGTAGTGGATCTTCTCTTGACATTTTATAAAAATCTTCTTCAGTTTCCCAACGGTCTACATACTCCAATAAAAAATCCATATATGACTTGCTCATCTTTCCATCATCTTCAGTGTACCACTTAGGACATTTCCAAAAAATCTGTGCGTACTCCATATCTTCAACTTCATAATTTCCAATGAAATCATGATACCATCCTTTTTTAACATCAACTATTATATCTCCACCATTTGCTTTAATTTTTTTACCTAGTTCAACACAGGGTTCTGCTCGGGTATAGTTGTCGGATCCACCGAGAATCATCCATGTTTTTGTTTCTTTTGTTGGTTGAGGATTTCTAAACATTCCAACATCCTCACAATCTGGATATAATGGTTGTGCTGCAGCAAAATATAAATCTTTACTTATAAGTGCATCTCTTAATCTTTTTTCTGATGCTAAAATTGAAACCATCCCACCTCTCGATCCTCCTTGGATACCGACTTTTTTTATATTGATCTTAGGATTCTTGGACAGATATTCAAGAGCGATAAATGGATCAAGAAATTGTGACCAAATATTAACTGTGAACTGATTTCCGGCTGTACTACCTATTTGATCTCTTGCAGTAAAGTGATCAATAAACATTGTTGCGATTCCTTTTTTTTGTAATGCCTTAGCCTGTTTTCTATGCCAAACCATCCACTTTGAATAAAATTCTTCAGGTCCCCAACTACTATGACTTACCATTACAAGTGGAAATGGACCTTCGCCTTTAGGATATACTATCAAGGCATCAAATTCGCTTGGTGACTCTTTGTGCCAGCCTTCTTGAATAGCATAAAAATCGAATGCTCTATAAGATTGAATTTTTACTAACTCACTATTTTTAAAAGATTTATTTAATCTTTTCATAAATTTATTAAATGCAAATGCAGGATTTGCAATTAATAAACAAATCAAAATTAAAAATATTTTTCTCATACAAAATTTATTTTTTATATAGTTTAGTTAAAAAAGATAATGTCACAAACAAAAAAAAATGTGTTCGATTTGAGCTTTATTTAATTGTAATTCTGTGCATTATTCTATTTCCTTTAAAAGGAGTAGCTTGATGCAGCATTGATCTATTATCCCAAATTGCAAGCTGGTTTTTTTCCCATTCCAAAGAATATTGAAATTTTTTTTTTACTTGATGATTAAACAAATATTTTTCTAACTTTTTTTTTCTAATGATATTAGAATTAAATCCGATAAAGTGACCTGGACTAAAGTAAATTGTATGTTTTGAGTTAATTTTTCTAATAATATTATGTCTAGATTTTAATTCTTTGTTTATTTTTCCTTTTTCTTTAACTCTTTCCCTTGTTGTAATTGAAATAGGACCCTCTGAAGAATAATTGCCTTTGTATTTTTTTAATTTATTTTTAATAGATTTAGGAAGAGCTTTATAAGCTAAATACTGCGAAGAAAACTCAGTATTAGCCTTACCTTTTTTTGGAACTAATTTTGATAATAGCATAGTAAATTTTGGAGGTTTTTTTGTATAAATAGAGTCGGTATGAAATTGTTCACCAAAGCTTGGTCCCTTATCAGATATCTTTCTTTGAACGACTGTAATTTTTGGATATTTTTTATTTAATCCTCTTAATCTAGGATAATTAGCAAGTTGACCAAAGTTTTTGGCAAACTGAATATATGTTTTGGAATTTAAATTTTGTTTTCTAAAATATATCATTCCATATTTTTGAAGAGCAAATTTAATTTTCTTTAAATCATTTTTGTTTATTTTTTTTATATTGCCAATAATTTCGGCACCTATATCTTTTTTGCCTGGAATAATTTTAAACATAAAAATTTTTTCATTTTATTGATTTAGAATATTTTTTCCAATTCTCTTGATATCTTATAGCATTTTTTTTAACAGCTTCTGTTTCTTCTTCTGTAATTTTTCTAATAACTTTTCCAGGTGATCCAACCACAAGTGAGTTATCTGGAATCTCTTTGTCTTCTGTAATAAGTGCTTTAGCTCCTATAATACAATTGTTGCCAATTTTAGCATTATTTAAGATTACTGCGCCTATTCCAATCAAACTATTATCTCCAATTGTGCATCCGTGAAGCATAACCATATGGCCAATAGTTACATTTTTTCCAACTTTTAAAGGGCAACCTGGGTCAGTATGTAAAACACTACCATCTTGAACATTTGATCCTTCGCCAATATGAATATTTTCTATATCTCCTCTTAAAACCGCATTAAACCAAATACTTGTATTTTTTTCTAATGTAACATCGCCAATTATTGTTGCATTAGGTGCTACCCAATTTTCACCAGAATTTTTTGGTTTTTTATTTTCCAAATCGTAAAACATATCTTATATAATACTTAACATGTCGCTTACAAAAACTCCAATATGTGATTTTGGAAAAAAAGCTGAAACTTTCCAATTAAACTCCACTGATAATAAAATTATTTCACTAAATGATATAAAGGGAGATAAAGGAACTTTAATAATGTTTATTTGCAATCATTGTCCTTATGTAAAAGCTGTGATTAAAGATATTGTTGAAGATTCAAATAAGTTAGCTGATTTTGGAATAAAATCAGTAGCGATTTGTTCAAATGATGTAAAAAATTATCCCGAAGATTCTTTTGAAAATATGATTGAATTTTCAAAAGAACACAAATTTAATTTTCCTTATGTAATTGATGAAACTCAAGAAATTGCAAAAAAATATGATGCTGTCTGCACACCTGATTTTTTTGGCTACAACAAAGACTTGGGACTTCAATACAGAGGAAGAATTAGAGAATTAAAAGAGTTAAAACCTGTAAGAAGTGGAGAAAGTGATTTATATAAAGCAATGAAACAAATTTCTGAAACTGGGAAAGGACCAGAAAATCAAATTCCAAGTATGGGTTGTAATATCAAGTGGTTAAATAGTTAATGTATATAGTAGTTACTAGAGCTTTTCCGCCAGAAATAGGTGGAATGCAAAACTTAATGTGGGGACTAACCTACTCTTTGGCAAAATATAACTTAGTAAAAGTTTTTGCAGATTATCATGAAAAATATAAAGAACATGATGAAAAAGTTTCTTTTTCTATTGATAGAGTTGGAGGATTAAAACTTTTTAGAAAACACAGAAAAGTTTATTTGGTAAATGAATTTATTAAAAAAAATAAAAATGTTAATTGCGTTATTGCAGATCATTGGAAAAGTTTAGAACTAATTAAAACAACTAAAAAAAAAATCTGTCTTATTCACTCAAAAGAAATTAATCATAAAAAAGGATCATTTTCTAATAGAAGAATTTTAAAAGCGTTTGATAATATTGATCAAGTAGTTGCTAATTCTGAATATACAAAAAATCTTGCAGTAGAAATTGGAATAGATCAAAATAAAATTATTGTTATTAATCCAGGTGTATTTCCTGTTAAAGATATAGATAAATCATTAATCAAAGAGACTGAGAAATTACTAAAAAATAAAAATCCAAGATTAATTACAGTTTCAAGATTTGATAAAAGAAAAAATCATGAAAAAGTAATAATGGCTCTAAGAAATCTTAAACAAATATACCCAAATATTGTTTACACTTGCATAGGCTATGGTGATGAAGAAGAAAACATAAAAAAGCTTACAAAAGAATTAGAATTAGATGAACAAGTAATATTTTTAAAAAATATTTCTCAAGACTTAAAAAACACTTTAGTTGCTAGATCAAATGCTTTTGTAATGCCTTCAATAATACACAAAACTTCAGTTGAAGGTTTTGGTATTGCTTATGTGGAAGCTGCACAATATGGAATTCCATCAATTGGTGGAAAAGATGGAGGTGCATCGGATGCTATAAAAAATAATGAAACTGGAATTATTTGTGATGGTAATAATTTGGAAGAAATTTATTCTAGTATAGATTTAATTTTAAAAAATAATTCATATGTAGAAATGGGTAAAAAAGCTAAAGAATACTCAAATAAATTTGAATGGAACAATATAATTAAAGAATACTTAAAAATTTTGTGATAATATAATCTTATGATCGAAAAATTTAATGGAATTATTTATTTAATCGTTTTCATAGTCCATTTTTTAGGTTTTGGAGTTTATGCTTATCAAATGATAATTAATAACAAAAATTTTAGAGCTAAATTTGAAATGGACGAAACAGCAACACCTATAATGCGAATGATAGGTGCTTCGTTTCTTGGAGCATTATTAATGGCTCTTTACATTATGTTCATTAGACCCGGAGGAGTCGAAGGTACTTGGGCATTTTTTAATTTAATTTTTGTACAAAATCTTTGTATCTTCATTGTAAATACTTACTCAATTAAAATTGACAAGACAGGAATAAAAAACGATTCAAATGAAGGGGTTATTGCACCACTAGTTTTTACAATTTTAAGTGCTATTCTTTGTTACGGTTTGGCAGATAAAATATATAGCTAATTATTTTTTAAAACTTTTATAAACTTGCCAGCCTATTATTGAAACTGTAAACAATAATATTATTGCAGTTAAAGGTCGGCCCCATAAAAAATTAAAAGAACCATCACTAATTAACAATGATCTTCTTAAATTTTCTTCCATTAATCCTCCTAAAACAAAGGCAAGAATAAGTGGTGGCATTGGAAAATCATATAGCCTCATAAAAGTTGCCACAACAGCAATTCCTATCATTAAATAAATATCAAAATTATTAAATGACATTACGTAGATTCCTGTAATAGAAAAAAATAAAATAAGTGGAATTAAATAGTTTTTAGGTACAGCGAGTATTCTGGCTATATAAGGGATTAATGGCAAATTTAATATAAGTAATATTACCATTCCAATATACATCGACATTATGACTGACCAAAAAATTTCTGGATTAGTTATATAAAGCCTTGGTCCAGGCTGTATTCCAAATCCTAATAAAGCGCCAAGCATAACTGCAGTTGTTCCGCTTCCTGGTATTCCCAAAGTTAACAAAGGTACGAAAGCTCCTGAACATGCAGCGTTATTTGCGGTTTCAGGAGCAGCTAAACCATGAACACTTCCTTTTCCAAATTTTTGTTTTTCTTCATCATTTACAAAATTTCTTTCCATTCCATATGCTAAGAATGATGCAATAGTTGCACCAGCGCCTGGTAAAACACCAATAAAAAAACCCACAATTGAATTACGAGGAATAGTTTTTAACATTTTGCTTCTTTCTTCTTTATTAATCCTAATAGAGCCAAGTTCTGTTAGAGAAACCTGCTTAGCTGCTGCAGTTGGATCATTTCTTTTTAAAATAATTGTTAACGCCTCACTCATAGCAAAAGTTGCCATTACAACTAAAACAAAACTAATTCCATCGGTTAAATTCATGTTATTAAATGTAAATCTTGTAATATCTGATAAAGAATCTTGACCAACTGAAGCTAACATTAAACCTAAAACAACCATCATCATTGCTTTTAAAAACTGTCCTTTAGATGAAAAAGCTGCAATTGCAGTTAAACCTAAAATCATTAATGCAAAGTAATCTGGAGATCTAAACGATAAACTTACTTTAGATAAACTTGGAGCCATAAATAATAAATATATTGCAGCAAGAGTCCCTCCTGCAAAAGAGCTCCATGCAGCTATAGCTAATGCCTTTCCAGCTTTTCCTTGCTGTGCCATAGGATATCCGTCAAATGAAGTGGCAACAGTTCCAGGTACACCAGGTGCATTTAATAATATTGATGAAGTCGAACCACCAAATACTGCGCCATAATAAACACCTGCCATTAAAATTAATCCAGTTGCTGGATCAAATCCATATGTAATTGGTATCATTAATGCAATGGCTGTCATTGGTCCAAGACCAGGTAGCATTCCAATAATTGTTCCAAAAAAACAACCAATCATTACCATCAATATATTTTGAAAAGTTAGTGCAGTTTTTAAGCCAATTAAAATTCCCTCTATCA
>CACIPT010000009.1 GCA_902588595.1 uncultured Pelagibacteraceae bacterium
GAGGAAGAATTAATTGTTCTTTAAATGATGATATCGGTTGGAGATGGCTTGGAATTCAATTTTCTATTGATCAAAATTAAATTAAACTTTTCTCTTTGTTATTGTTTGGTAAGACTTTTGCGTCATCAAAGTCTGTTAATTTATTTTGTTCTATAATTTTTTTTAAAATTTTTATATATTCTTCTCCAGTCTCAGCGTATTTATCTAAATAGTTTACTAATTCCATACTGTTCAATTTTCCAAAAACATCTCTCTGAATTGCTCTTACTTTTCTAAATTCTTTATAACTCTTATGAGTATTTAAATTTCTTTGGTAGGCTCTAACTGATGCTTTAAGAATTTTAAATTTCATAACCTTGTGAGTATCATTACTATTTGAACCCGCTGGTTTAATTCCTTCTCCACTCCAAGTCCATTGACCAAATAATGCATTACCTTCTTGAGCAAACCTTGAGGTTCCCCACCCCGTTTCTTTTGCTGCTTGTGCAATAGCCAACGAGACTGGAATTTCATCCATTCTAATTTTTAATATTGTTAAATCTCTATTAACAACTCCATATTGCTTTAATTTACTTTTTAACCATTTTTTTTCAGATTCTGAGTTATTGTTTTTGTTTAAAATAGAAAATAGTGTTTTTCTTTCTAACTTAATTTTTTTATTTTCTTCTAATATTAAAGGTAAAATTATTTGTATAAATAATTCTTTTCTTCTCTTTGTACTTTCTATTGATTTAATCTCACTTGGAAGTAGATCAATATTTATTGGTTTTACTATTTTATTTTTTCTAATATCTTTTAAATTGTAATTTTCGTCTTTAAATAATTGATTAATTGTTGATGCACTTAATCTAACAGTGTCTTGTTCATTTATATCAACATCAAATACATCAAAATATACATCTTTAAATTCGACTTTTTTTTCATTTTTTTTTACTTCAATTTCTTTTCCTTTTAATACTCTGTTAAAATTTTTATTTGATTCATTAATTATAATTTTATTAGTAGCAAAAATATCCGTATACATCTTTTGTGTAAAAGGTATTAAATAAAAAAATAATATTAAAAAAATACTTGCTAGAAATGTATAATAAAAACCTAAAAAATTTTTTTGACTCTGATTATTTTTTTTTGATACTTTGTATCCTTTATTTTTAAGTATTTTTATAATTTTTAAAATGTTTGTAGAATTATAAGTTAACATAAATTTCTTATATATGATTCTTTATTATTTTTAGAGGGCAATTACTTCTTTAATTTCAGGAATATAATGACATAAAAGATTTTGTACCCCATTTTTTAAAGTCATAGTTGAACTTGGACATCCTGAACAACTTCCCTGTAAATTAACAGTTACAACTCCATCTTTAAATTCTTTAAACTTTATATCTCCCCCATCTCTTGCTACAGCTGGTCGTATTTTAGTTTCTAATATTTTTACAATTTTTTTCTCAATGTCTGACAAATCTTTAGTTGAAAAATTTTTACTTTCTTTATCTATTACAATTTCATTACCG
Source organism: uncultured Pelagibacteraceae bacterium (assembly GCA_902588595.1). Lineage (GTDB taxonomy): Bacteria > Pseudomonadota > Alphaproteobacteria > Pelagibacterales > Pelagibacteraceae > Pelagibacter. The sequence goes on from CACIPT010000009.1 coordinate 1,515, forward strand.
TTGGAATAATAGTCATTAATAAATGAAATTATTATATGCTTTAAATCTTCCCACTCTATTTTTTCTTTCTTATTAACTGACAAAAAATCATCAGATAAAAAAATACCAGTTACACCGTTTATAGATAAAATATTTCTAATTAATTCATTATTACTTTCACTTTTATCAGTTACTTCAAATGGAGTATCATTAGATACTTTTTTACCTGGCAAAAACTTTAAAGAATTTGGATTGGGTGTAATTTCAGTTTGTACGAACATATTACTTATATAATTGTTATTTTAAAAAATTAAAGGATTTAAAATTAAAATCCTACAATTTTTTTCATTTCTTTAACTTTTTTAGAAGTTATTTTACGAGCTTTTTCAGCACCATCTTCTAAAATTTTATCTATAAAATTATTATCTTTTTTTAATTTATTTATTTCATTAGATATTGGAGAAATTTTTTCTACAACAAGGTCTGAGAGTTTCTGTTTAAATTCAGAAAAATTTTTTCCACCAAATTCATTTATTGAATCATGCAGTGTTTGATTATTTAGACTTGAATAAATTCCTAGAAGATTTTCGACTTCCGGTCTTTTGTTCAATTGTTTATCATCAGAAGGTAGAGTTAAATTATCAGTTTTAGCTTTTTTTATTTTATTTGCTATTTCATCTTTTTTGTCTGTTAAATTTATTCTACTCAAATCTGAAGGATCGGATTTGCTCATTTTTTTTGTTCCATCTTTTAAACTCATAATTCTTGCAAAATTTTTTTGGATTAATGGCTCTGGTGCTTTAAGAAAATCAGGAGCTTTAAAATCCAAATTAAACTTTTGAGCAATATCTCTAGATAATTCTAAATGTTGTTTTTGATCTTCTCCAACAGGCACGTGTGTTGAATCGTACAATAAAATATCGGCAGCCATAAGTATTGGATATATATATAAACCAACACTTACGTTTTCTTTATCTTTGCCAGCTTTTTCTTTAAATTGTGTCATTCGATTTAACCAACCCATTCTTGCAATACATCCTAAAATCCATGAACCCTCAGAGTGAGCAGGTACTAGAGATTGATTAAAAATTATACTTTTTTTATAATCCAATCCACTTGCAAGAAAGGCGGCTGTTGTTTCTCTTATGTTATCTTTTAAAATCTTTGGATCCTGTTTGACAGTAATTGCATGTAAATCTACAACACAATAAACACATTCATTATCTTTTTCATTTTGCAATTCAACAAAATTTTTGATTGCTCCTAAATAATTTCCTAAATGTAAATTTCCAGTTGGTTGAACTCCAGAAAAAATTTTTTTTTTCATTTTTAATACTTTAATTTAATATCCGAAATTTTGAAAGCTTTAGTGAATATTGAGGTTATTATATAAATTAAAAAGGTAATAATCACCAACAAAATTATAGTTAATAGTTTGTATTCGCTTTCATAAATTAAATATTCATTAAAATTTTGAATTAGTTTATAAAAAATAAAAGAAGAAAAAGAACTTACAAATAATATATTTAAAAATTTAATTGGAAAACTTTTATAAAAAGAAAAATATTTTTTTGAAAGTATATAAAATAGGAGTAAGAAAGTATTAAACCAGGAAGATATTGTTGTTGCAATTGGTATTATAATAAAACCAATTTTATTAAAAAAATAAATACTTATAAAAATATTTAATAAAACAGAAAGTATTGAAAAATGAAAAGGAGTTTTTGTATTATGTCTTGCAAATAAGAAACTTGAAAATACTTTGATTAAAGCAAATGCAGGTAAACCTAGAGCAAAATAAAATAATGCATGAGCTGAATTACTAACACTATTTAGGTCAAATGACCCATATCCAAATAATGCTGAGGTAATTTCATCAGATGCTATTAATAGTGCCGCTGATGCAGGCAAACTTAAAAATAAACTTAACTCTAAAGATTTATTTTGAATAAAATCAATTTTAGTACTATTTTTGCTATTTATGTATTTAGACAAACTTGGCAGTAAAACTGTACCAATTGCGATTCCGGCAATAGCTAAATTTATTTGGTAAATTCTATCAGCATAGTAAAGGTAAGATACAGCATTTGCTTGAAATGAAGCAATTATTGTTCCAACCAAAATATTTATTTGAGTAACACCTGAGGAAAAAATACTTGGAAACAATTTTTTAAAAAACAATTTTATTTTTTTATTATTTTTAAATTTAAAAGAAATTTTTGGAATAAAATGTTTTCTAACAAAAAAAATTAAAAAAATTAATTGAATTAATCCAGCAAAACTGACTGCATATGATATATAATATACAAGTTTGTCTGATAAAAATTTCCCAAACAATAAAACTAAAATTAAAATAACATTTAAAATAATTGGTGTTGCTGATGCAGCTGCAAATTTGTTATGAGAATTTAATATTGCTGAAAAAAACGATGACAAACTTACAAATAGCAAAAATGGAAAAGTTATTCTTGTAAGATTAATTGCAATTTCTAATTTTTCTGAATTTTCTATAAATCCTGGTGCAATTAATGCCACAAATAGTGGCATAAAAATTTCAATTATAAAAACAATTGCAAGCAAAGATAAAAAAAGAATATTAAAAACATTATTTGCAAATAATTCTGCACTTTTTTTACTTTTGTTTAACTCTGAAGAATAACTAGGAACAAAAGCTGCATTAAATGTTCCTTCTGAAAACAATCTTCTAAAAGTATTAGGAAATCTGAATGCAACAAAGAAAGCATCAGCAATTGGACCGGCTCCAAGGAAAATTGCAATTAGTATATCTCTTAGATACCCCGTTAATCTGCTAATTAAAGTAAAGAAGCTGAATGTACCAGTTGACTTAATTAGGTTCATAAATCATATTAGTCTTAAATTTGCTCCATTTGTATATCTAATTACTTAAAATGAAAAAAAAGAAAATTGAACATTACTCAGATAAAGAAGCTTTAGAATTTCATAATAGCAATAAATCTGGCAAGATTGAGATTATTTCTTCAAAACCTATGACAACAAAAAGGGACTTGGCTTTAGCCTATTCTCCAGGTGTTGCGGCGCCTGTAAGAGCAATATCAAAAAATCCAGATGCTGCTTATGACTATACAAGTAAAGGAAATTTAGTAGCTGTAATAACTAATGGTTCAGCAGTTCTAGGAATGGGTAATTTGGGTGCTTTAGCATCTAAGCCTGTAATGGAAGGAAAAGCAGTATTATTTAAAAGATTTGCTGACATAAACTCTATTGATATTGAAATTGACTCATCAGATCCAAGTGAAATTATTAATAGTATTAAAAATATTGCAGGTAGTTTTGGTGGTATAAATTTAGAAGACATAGCAGCACCTGGTTGTTTTATTATTGAGGAAAAATTAAAAAAAATATTAAATATTCCAGTATTTCATGATGATCAGCATGGTACAGCAATAATAACTACCGCGGCATTAATTAATGCACTTCATATATCAAAAAAATCAATAAAAAAAATTAAAGTAGTTGTTAATGGAGCTGGAGCTTCAGCTATAGCTTGTACTAATTTATTAAAAAATACTGGAGTACCAAAAAAAAATATAACAATGCTTGATAGTAAAGGTGTCCTATATAGAGGTAGAAAAAACCTTAATAAATGGAAATTAGCTCATGCAATTAAGACAAAAAAAAGAACTTTAGATGAAGCTATAGATGGTGCTGATGTTTTTTTAGGACTGTCTTCTAAAAGTATTTTATCAAAAAGCATGGTAAAAAAAATGGCAAAGAATCCAATTATATTTGCATGCGCAAATCCTGATCCTGAAATAACACCTGAAGAAGTAGAACAAGTAAGAAGCGATGCAATAATTGCAACTGGAAGATCTGATTACCCTAACCAAGTAAATAATCTTATTGGTTTTCCATACATATTTAGAGGAGCATTAGATGTAAGAGCTAAAACAATTAATGAAGATATGAAAGTTGCTGCTGCAAATGCAATAGCAACATTAGCTAGGGAAAGAGTGCCAGATGAAGTTGTTGCTGCGATGGGTGGCGATAGACCAACTTACGGAAAAGAATACATTATTCCATCTACATTTGATCCAAGATTAATAAGCGTAATTCCAATGGCAGTGGCAAAGGCTGCAATTAAAAGCGGGGTTGCAAGAAAAAAAATTGAAAACTTTGATGCCTATGCTGATCAATTAAAACAAAGATTGGATCCATCTGTAACAATCATGCAAGGAATAAACTCTCAAATTAAAAAAACACAAAAAAGAATTGTTTTTACAGATGGAGAAGATGAAAATACATTAAAAGCTGCTATAGCATTTAAAAAAAGCGGCTTAGGTATTCCAATTTTAGTTGCTAAAGAAAAAGTAGTAAAAGAAAGACTTAAAGATATTGGATATAAAGAAAATCTTGATATTAAAATTATAAACTCAACATCGAAAGAAAATAGAGAAAAATATTTAAAATATATTTTTAAAAAATTGCATGGAGATAAAGGTGAACTTGAACCGGATGTTTATGAATTATATTTGAGAGATTGTGATAAAATAATAAGAAACGATAAAGTGGTATGGGGGTCATGCATGGTTTCATGTGGTGATGCTGATGCTATGGTTACAGGAAATACGAGAAGATATGGTCAATCTTTAGATAAAGTTCTTAAAGTAGTTGATTCAAGACCTGGGGAAATTATGTTTGGTCTGAATATGGTAGTAAATAAAGGTAGAACTGTATTTATTGGAGATACTTCAGTTCATGAATATCCAACTTCAGCACAAATGGCAGAAATTGCCATATCTGCTGCAAGAGTAGTTAGACTTTTTGGATTTAATCCTAAAGTTGCTTTCTTATCGCATTCAACATTCGGACAACCTATTACCAGTAGAACAAAACATATAAGAGATGCGGTAGATATATTGAAACAAAAAAAAGTAGACTTTAAATTTGATGGAGACATGCAGCCTGATGTAGCACTAAATGAAGAATATAAAGAACTTTATCCATCTTCTGAAATAGTTGGGAACGCCAACATACTAATTATGCCTGGACAACATAGTGCTGCAATTACTTATAAAATCATGAAAACTTTAGGTGGTGCAAAAGTTATTGGACCATTGCTAATTGGCCTTGGAGAGGCAATAGAAATTGCTCCTTTAAGATCATCAACTTCAGATATTTTAAATCTTGCATCGGTTGCTGCTTACTCGGCAGGTGTAATTGATTATAGTAAAAAAAATTAATTTTTCTGAATCCTTAAATCTTCAACTAAAAGAATACTTGAAATTATATCTTTAACATCTAGTATTTGTTTTGCTTCTTCTATAACTAACGATTGTTCTTCCTTTGATTCTGCTATTCCATAAATATAAATTTTTTTTTTATAAGTATCTATACTGTAGTTAGCAGATTTTATTTTTTTATTAAAAATTAATGCTGTTCTTAATTGTGAGGTTATTAAAACATCCTTGGCAGATTGTTTAAAATTAAATTCTTCTTTAATTTTTAGATCATTTTTGACTGACCTTGTTCCTTCTATTTCCCAAGCTAATTTGGTAATTTTTAATTTTTCCTCTGGATCATCAACTTTTCCAGTAATAAATATTCTGCCATCTAATACTTGGGTGCTTACACTTAGTAAATAATTTTTATTCATCAACAACAATTTTGCATCCAAATTCTTATCCATAATTCCATCATCAATTTGGGTACCTACTGTTCTTGGGTCTATAGCAACACTAACACCAGATCCAAATATTCCTACGGACGAAGCTCCTACACAGGCATTCAATAGAAATAAAGTTAAAATTAAATTAATTAATTTATTTTTCATTTTTTATTTTCAGACAATAATTATAAATTTCTTTTTTTGGTATATTTTTTCCATCTTTAATTAAATCTACAATTTCCTTGATACTTAGTTTTTTAATTAATTTTCTTATTTTTGTTTTATCAGATTCGCTCAAATTATTCGAAGTTTTATTTACAAGTTTCTTTTCTGAAAGTACTAGTGTAACCTCTCCTTTTAAACTTATATTTTTTTGATCTAGTTCACTAACATTAAACCTAAAATATTCTTCAAAATATTTGGTTATTTCCTTACAAATTAAAATTTTTCTATCTGAAAAATATTTTTTAATTACATTTATTGATCTATTAAATTTTTTTGCAGATATAAAAAATATAATTGAACCATTTATTTTAGACAAAATTTCAAAATTTTCATTTATTTCTGAATTATTTTCAGGAAAAAAACCATAAAAATAATATTTACTTGAAAAACCACTCATCGAAAGAGCTACAACAGGCGCAGATGCTCCTGGAATAGGAATTAAATTTATTTTTTTATTTATACATTCTTTGATAAGCACATTTCCTGGATCAGAAATAGTTGGGGTTCCTGCATCAGATATTAAGGACACAATTTTATTTGACTTTAAAATATCAATAATTTTTTGAAGATTTTTTTTTTCATTAAATTTATGATTGGAAATTAATTTTGATTTAATTTTATATTTAGATAATAATTTCTTTGAAACTCTTGTATCCTCACATAAAATATAGTCTGATTTTCTCAGTGCTTCCAGTGCTCTTAGGGTGATGTCTTCTAAATTTCCAATAGGTGTAGAAACAATATATAAGCCATATTTTAAATTATCATTTTGTGAGTCGTTCTGTAGATTCATTATTTTAATTGATTATAATATTAACATTAAAATGAAAAAATTTATTCAATTTATTATTTTTACATTTATAGGTTTAATACTTAATATTTTTCAAAGTTTAGCTGATGAAAAAATTAAAATAGGCTTAGTTGTTCCTTTATCGGGAGAATATAAAGAGATTGGTAATTCAATATTAAAATCTGCAAGACTAGCAATTAACAAAATTGATGACTTGAGGATAGAAATTATTCCAAGAGATACTAAATCTAATCCAGAAACTACTTTAAGAGTTTCCAAAGAACTCCACGAACAAGGTATAAAAATAATCATTGGACCAGTTTTTAATAAAAATTTAATTTATTTAGATGAATTAAATGAGATAACATTTTTATCTTTATCAAATACAAATATAAATAATCCTAAAAATGTTATTAGTGGTGGTATAAACGCAATTTCTCAAATAAATGCTATAAAAAAATTTCAAGAATTTGCTAAATTAGAAAGAAGTATATTATTAATTCCAAATTCAGAATTTAAAAATGAAATTGAAGATGCAGTTAAAAAAACAAAAATAAAATTAAAAGATAAATTTATTTACGATTCAGATCCAACCATTTTAACATCTCAAATAGAAAAATTAACAAGATATCCTCAAAGAAAACAAAATTTGAAAGATGAAATAAAAAGATTAAAAAATTCTAATGATGTTAACAAACAAAAAAAAATTTTTAATTTAGAAAAAAGACACACATTGGGAGGAATTAATTTTGATTCTGTAATTATAGCTGATTTTGATGAAAGTTTAAAAAGTGTTACTACTTCACTGTTATATACAGATGTATCTTCAAATAGAGTTAATTATATAACTCTAAATCAATGGTTTGATAAATCAATTCTTAAAGAAAAAAATCTACAACCAATTTATTTTCCATCAATAAACAAAGAAAATTATGATAATTTTGTTTCAGAATATTTTAATATTTATAATGAATATCCTAATCAAATATCTTTTTTGAGCTTTGACTTGGTAGGATTGGTTTATTTTTTAATATATAAAAATGATTTTGTTATTAACAACAAAATTTTTTACAAAAAAAATAAATTTAAAGGAAAAATAGGAATTTTTGAAATTAATAAAAACAAAATAAGCCATATATTAAATTTTTATGTTGCTGAAAATGATAATTTTAAAAAAATTTTTTAATCTTTTTGTAAGCATTTGCTCTATGATCAATTTTATATTTTTCTTTTGGGATCATTTGACCAAAAGTAAGTTTTTTATTTAAAGGTACAAATATAGGATCATAACCAAAACCATTATTACCTTTTTTAAATCTTGAAATAGTTCCTTCAACCTTACCACTAACATTTATAAATTCATTATTTGGCCAATAAATTGTGAGCGCACAGATAAATCTGGCAGTTTGTTTTAATTTGTTCCAATTTACATCATTTTTTTTCAGTTCTTTATAGACTCTTTTAATTGCCAAATTAAAATTGCTTTTTTTACCTCCCCATCTCGCAGAATAAATTCCTGGAAATCGATTTAAGCTATCAATTTCAAGTCCAGAGTCATCTGCAAGGCAAATCATTTTTGTTTTTTTTGAGAAAAATTTAGCTTTAATAAATGAATTTTCTTCAAAGGTTTTTCCAATTTCAATTGGGCTCTTTAAATCAAAATCTTTGGGAGTTAAAATTTCTACTCTTTTAGGTAATAAATCTCTTATTTCCTTTATTTTACCTCGATTATTAGACCCAATAAATAAATTTAATATTTTTTCTTTTTTCATCTGGAAATTATCATTTTTCTTACCATATAGAAGGGTATGGAAAAAGAAGAAAACCAAAATCTTCATTCTGATAGTGTGGATGAAATTAAGGAAAATAAAGATTCAAATAAAACTTCCAAGAATAAAGATTTAAATCCAGAAGATAAAATTAAAGAATTGGAAGATAAGCTTGCTAGAGCTTATGCAGAAATTGAAAATCAAAGAAGAAGATTTGAAAAAGAAAAAGACGATGCTTTTGATTATGGAGGATTTTCATTAGCAAGAGAAACTTTAAATTTAATTGATAATTTAGAAAGATCAAAAATTGCGTTAGAAAACGATGAAAAATTAAAAAATTCTGAAGCTTTAAAAAAAACAGTTGAACATTTAATAGTAATTAAAAAAGACATGATCTCAATATTAAAAAAAAATAATATAGAAGAAATAAAATCAATTGATCAAAAACTAGATCCAAATTTGCATCAAGCTATGATGGAAATTGAAGATGATGGCAAGGAACCAGGAATAGTTGTACAAGAAATTCAAAAAGGATTTATGATGAAAGATAGATTGCTAAGACCTTCGTTGGTAGCAGTTTCAAAAAAAACAAATAAAATAGATGAAAATTCAAAACAAGATCAAAAAAGTGAGGAAAATCAATCAAAATCTAATAAAAAATAGTTTTTTAAGGAACTTGTAGATTTCAAAATAACACATATATGAAAGAAGAAATTAAATTATGAGCAAAGTAATAGGAATAGATTTAGGAACAACAAATTCATGTGTATCAATCATGGAAGGGTCACAACCCAAAGTTTTAGAAAATGCTGAGGGTGCAAGAACTACTCCTTCGGTAGTTGCATTTACTGAAGGTGAAGAAAAATTAGTTGGCCAACCTGCAAAAAGGCAAGCAGTTACAAATCCAGAAAATACAATATTTGCAGTTAAAAGATTAATTGGAAGAAATTTTGAAGATCCAACTGTAAAAAAAGATATCGAATCATCTCCATTTAAAATTATAAATTCAGATAGTGGTGATGCATGGATCGAATCTCAAAGTAAAAAGTATTCCCCTTCACAAATTTCAGCATTTGTTTTACAGAAAATGAAAGAAACTGCTGAAAAATATCTTGGACAAGAAGTTACAAAAGCAGTAATTACAGTTCCAGCTTACTTTAATGATGCTCAAAGACAAGCAACTAAAGATGCAGGAAAAATTGCTGGATTAGAAGTTTTAAGAATAATTAATGAACCAACGGCAGCTTCTCTAGCTTATGGTTTAGATAAAAAAAAGCAAAATAAAAAAATTGCAGTTTATGATTTAGGAGGAGGAACTTTTGACGTTTCAATCTTAGAACTTGGAGATGGAGTTTTTGAGGTAAAATCTACTAATGGCGATACATTTTTAGGTGGTGAAGATTTTGATAACACAATTGTTAATTATTTATTAGATGAATTTAAAAAAGAAAATGGAATAGATTTAAAATCAGACAAACTTGCATTACAAAGACTAAAGGAAGCTGCTGAAAAAGCAAAAATTGAATTATCTTCTGCAACACAAACTGAAATTAATTTACCTTTTATAACTGCGGATAAAACAGGACCAAAACATATTAATTTAAAAATGACTAGAGCAAAACTAGAAGCTTTAGTTGAAGATTTAATTGGAAGAACAATTCCACCTTGCAAAACTGCACTTAAAGATGCTGGCCTATCTGCAAATGAAGTACATGAGATTATTTTAGTAGGTGGAATGACAAGAATGCCCAAGGTAATTGAAGAAGTTAAAAATTTCTTTGGTAAAGAACCTAATAAAAGTGTAAATCCTGACGAAGTTGTGGCCATGGGAGCTGCAATTCAAGCAGGAGTGCTTCAAGGTGATGTTAAAGATGTATTGTTATTAGATGTTACTCCTTTGTCCTTAGGAATTGAAACACTTGGCGGAGTATCAACAAAGCTTATAGATAAAAATACAACTATACCAACTAAAAAAAGCCAAGTTTTTTCAACTGCAGAAGATAGCCAACCCGCAGTATCCATTAGAGTGCTTCAGGGTGAAAGAGAAATGGCAACAGATAATAAGCTGCTTGGAAACTTTGAGTTAGTTGGAATAGCTCCAGCACCAAGAGGAGTTCCTCAGATAGAGGTTACTTTTGATATAGATGCTAATGGAATTGTAAATGTTTCTGCAAAAGATAAAGGAACTGGAAAAGAACAAAAAATTCAAATTCAAGCTTCTGGTGGTTTAAGTGAAGAAGAAATTAATAAAATGGTTAAAGAAGCAGAATCAAATAAAGAGGCTGACAAAAAGAAAAGAGAATCGGTTGATGCAAGAAATCAAGCAGATACTTTATTACACTCTACAGAAAAAAATTTAAAAGAACATGGTAGTAAAGTTTCTAATACAGATAAAAAAGCAATTGAAACTGCCTCAGCTAACTTAAGAAATGCGTTAAAAGGAACTGATATTGAAGATATTAAGAAAAAGACACAAGATTTAGTCCAAGCTTCGATGAAATTAGGTGAAGCAATTTATAAATCTCAGCAAAGTGCTAAACCTAGTGACTCACCAAAAGATGCAAAAGTAAAAGAAGAAGGAAAAAAAGACGATAACGTTGTTGATGCAGACTTTGAAGAAGTAAAAGACGAAAATAAAGAAAAAAGCGCCTAAGCTAACAACTATTTGTCTAATTAGTTATGGCAAAAAGAGATTATTACGACATCTTAGGTGTAAATAAAAGTGCAACTCCCGATCAAATAAAATCAGCATATAGAAAGTTAGCTTTAAAACATCACCCTGACAAAAATAAAGGTGATAAAGCAGCTGAAGAAAAATTTAAAGAAGCATCTGAAGCTTATCACGTTCTCTCAAGTACAGAACGTAAACAAAGTTACGATAACTTTGGTCATGCAGCATTTGAAAATGGTGGTGGTGGAAGAGGTGGTTTTGGTAATTTTGATTTTTCTAGTTCTTTTTCAGATATATTTGAAGATTTTTTTGGAGAAGGTTTTGGTGGCGGAAGACGTTCTAAAAGATCTAATAATAGAGGATCTGATTTAAGATATGATTTATCAATTACTTTAGAAGAAGCTTATACTGGAAAAAAACAAGATATTAAATTCTCAACATCTGAAAAATGTGACACTTGTAAAGGATCAGGATCAAAACCAGGTCATGATGTAGGATCATGCTCTATGTGCGGTGGCAACGGTCAAGTTAGATCGAGTCAGGGATTTTTTACAGTTCAACAAACATGTCCACAATGCTCAGGATTTGGTGAAGAAATTACAAATCCGTGCACAAATTGTGGAGGACAAGGAAAACAGCATGCTTCTAAAAGACTTTCAGTTTCAATTCCAAAAGGTGTTGATGATGGAACAAGAATAAGGCTTTCTGGAAAAGGTGAGGCAGGCTCTAGAGGAGCGGGAAATGGAGACCTTTATCTATTCATAAATGTTTATTCGCATGACTTATTTAAAAGATCAGATGAGAATTTATTTTTTGAATGTCCAATATCTATTGCTGATGCAGCCTTAGGAACATCTATCGAAATACCAACAATTGACGGTGGAAAAGCTAAAATAAAAATTCCTCCAGGAACACAAAGTGGAAAACAATTTAGATTGAAAGGAAAAGGAATGCCCCATATGAGAGGAAGTGGAATTGGAAATCTTTATGTACAAGTTAATACTGAAGTTCCGGTTTCTTTAAATAGAGAACAAAAAGAATTGCTTGAAAAATTTAGAGAAATTGAAAATGAAAAATCAAATCCAAGTATTAAAAAATTCTTTCAAAAAGCTAAGAGTTTTTGGAAAAATTAAAAAATGGGATTGGAAGAATTCGTCCCAGCAATATCTTTAATAGCTGTTTTAATATTAGTTCTTCCAGCATTTCTTAGATCTAATTCAAAATTAAAACAGTTTTTAACAAATTTATCTATTTGGGCTATAATTGTTTTAGCAGTTATGATAGTTTCATACCTTGTCTTGAAATGAAAAAAATTAATTTAGCTATCACTGGGTGTATGGGAAGAATGGGTCAACAGATTATTAAATCTGCTAGATCCGATAAAAATTTTAAGATAGTAGCTCTTACAGAAAATAGAATTATTAATAAAAAAGTTAGTGGAATTAAACCTAGCTTAAATACAGAACAATCCTTTAAAAAAGCTAATTTAATAATAGATTTCACGGTCCCCAAATGTACATTTGAAGTTTTAAAAATTGCAGAAAAACTTAAAAAAAGAGTAGTTATTGGAACAACTGGATTTTCTAAAAAAGAAGAAAACTTGATTAAAAAATATGCAAAAAAAATACCAATACTTAGAGCTGGTAATATGAGTTTAGGAATAAACTTATTAATGTATTTAACTGAAATTGCATCTAAATCTCTTGGAAACAACTTCTTAAGCAAAGTTTTTGAAATCCATCATAAACATAAAAAAGATCATCCTTCAGGCACAGCTTTAATGCTTGGCAGAGGTATAGCTATTGGAAAGAATAAGAACTTTTATAAGTTAATGGGGAAAAAATATTTAAACAAAAAATCTTTTCCTTATGGAAAAAAAATTAATTTTAATTCATTAAGAAAAGGTGAAGTAGTTGGTGAACATGAAGTAACTTTCTCAAACGGCAAAGAAATAATTAGATTAAATCATGAAGCATTTGATAGGGCTCTTTATTCAGAAGGAGCATTCACAGCAGCTAAATGGTTAATGAATAAAAAGCCTGGCCTTTATTCAATGAGAGATGTTTTGAATTTTTAATGAATGAAGTTCAAAGATCTAAAATAATATTAAAAATATTAAATAAAATTTATCCAAAAACACCAGTTCCTTTAAAATATAGAAATAAATTTACTTTATTAATTTCTGTATTGTTGTCCGCTCAAACTACGGATGTTAATGTAAATAATGTTACTAAAAATATTTATCCAAAATACAATAAACCAGAACACTTTATAAAATTAGGAAGGAAAAAAATTGAAAAACTAATAAAGAGTATAGGAATCTTTAGAGTAAAAGCTAAAAGTGTTTATTTGCTTTCAAAACAATTAATTGAAAAACACGAAGGAAAAGTTCCTGAAACTTTTGAAGAACTTGAACAGCTTCCAGGAGTTGGACACAAAACAGCTAGTGTCGTTATGTCTCAAGGGTTTGGCCACCCAGCTTTTCCAGTAGATACGCATATTCATAGACTGGCTCAAAGATGGGGCTTAACTAATGGAAAAAACGTTGTTCAAACTGAGAATGATTTAAAAAGATTATTCTCAAAAAAATATTGGAATAAACTTCATCTACAAATAATTTATTATGGTAGAGAATATTGCAAGGCAAGAGAATGTTATGGTTTAACTTGTAAAATTTGTACTACTTGTTATCCTAATAGAAAATCACCAATAAAAACAAAGAAAGCTTAATTATGAAAATTTTAGGAATAGGAAATGCTATTGTAGATGTTATCTGTAAAGTTGATGATAACTTTATTGCTCAAAACGTCTTAACCAAAAGTACAATGAAATTAATTTTTGATGAAAATGAATTTAAAAAATTATTAACCAATCTTAAAATAGAAAAAACTGTTTCTGGTGGATCGGTAGCAAATTCAATAGTGGGTATATCTCAACTAGGTAATAAAGCAGGATTCATAGGTAAAATATCTGATGACGATCTTGGAAGTAAGTACGAAGAAGGATTAAAAAAAGAAAATGTGGAATATTTTTATTCCAAAAAAAAAGAAGAATTACCAACAGGAACATGTTTAATTTTAGTTACACCAGACTCTGAAAGAACAATGTGTACATTCTTAGGTACTGCAGGAAAAATTAATGAAAATGATGTTAGTTCTGACGCAATTAAGAAAAGTGAAATGATATTTCTTGAAGGTTATCTTTGGGATGAAGGTGAGCCTAAGAAAGCATTTGATAAGGCAATTAACAGCGCAAATAAAGTTGCAATGTCATTATCAGATCAGTTTTGTGTTGATAGACATAAACCTCATTTTTTAGATTTAGTAAAAAATAAACTAGATATTACATTTGCTAATGAACAAGAAATTACATCATTGATTGATGCTAAAAACTTTGAAGAGGTGATAAACTTTTCTAAACAACTTGATAAATTAATAGTACTTACTAGAGGAAAAAACGGGGCAATTGCAATAAAAGGAGACAAAGTTGTAGAATGTGGTGTTCATAAAAATCTTAAAATTGTTGACTTAACTGGTGCTGGAGATCTTTTTGCTGCTGGATTTTTACACGGTCATGTGAATAATTTATCAATTAAGGAAAGTTTAGAAAAGGGGACGGAAATGTCGTCTAAAATTATTCAACAAATTGGGGCAAGGCTTTAGAAAAATGTGAGAAATTTTATTTCTTTCTTCTTTTAAAACTTCCTTTGCCTTTTTTTGGTTTAACAATTCTTGGTTTATATTTTTTTGACAAAAGATCTTTTGCTATAAAATTTCTTTTTTTCATTAAATTTTATAACCTTCTTTCGTGCTAATTATAAAATTATTATCCTTAAATTTTTCAAATATTTTCTTTCTTAGCCTATATATATGTGTTTCAACAGTATGTGTTTCTAATTCAGAATTATGACCCCATACTTCTTTTTGAAGATTGCCAATATTTTTTGCCTTATTAGAATTTTTTAAAAATATTATAATTTGTATTTCTCTTTCAGTTAATTTTAGATTTTCTTTACCATATTTGATTAATCTTGAATTTAGATCTAATGAATATTTTTTAATTAATATATCGGATTGTTCATAATATTTTTGTTTTAATAAATTTACATTTATTTTTTCAATTATTGAAGGGATTGTGTCTGGAAATTTATTTAAAATTAACTGAAATTTTTCACCTTTAATTTCATTTCTTGGGTTTGTTAAAATTAAATAGTTTCCAATTTCACTATTTTTAATATTAAATAAGTCATCTTTTTCAGAAAATGAATAAATTGTAAAATCTAGATAGTCTTTTAATTCATTTAAAATCTTAAACAATTCTGGTATTTTAAAAATCAATACACTTTGTTTATTCATAAATATATAAATAATGATAATTAAACTTAAAAATAAAGATACTCTAAATATAGGTAAATTTAAACTTAAATGCTGCATAGGCAAAAATGGTATTGTCAAAAATAAGTTAGAAGGAGATCTATGCACTCCAAATGGCAAGTTTAAACTTGGAAATTTATATTGGAGAAATGATAGAGTTAAAAAACCTCAAACAAAATTATTTTGTAAAAAAATTAAAAAAAATATGGGTTGGTGTATTGATGGTAATAATCTTAAATACAATAAAGAAATAAAAATAAATAAAAATATTAAATATGAGAAATTATATAGATCGGACCACAAGTATGACTACTTTATTTTAATAAAGTATAACTATATTAAAACAAAAAAAAATAAAGGAAGTGCTATTTTTATACATCTTTCTAAAAACTACAAACCCACAGCTGGATGTATTGCTCTTTCAAAAAAAGATTTTTTAATTCTTGCAAAAATTGTCAAAAAAAATACAAAAATAGTTATAAACTAAGTTCTTTCTCCAAATATTTTAGAACCTATTCTTAAATAAGTTGATCCAAATGTTATGGCTTTTAGGTAGTCATTTGACATACCCATGCTAGTATCTTTTAATTTAAATTTCTCACTTATTCTCTCAATCTGTGAAAAATAAAACTCTGTATCTTGATTTTCAGGTGGAAGACACATTAAACCAACAACATTTAATTCCAATTGTTTACAATAATTATAAAATTCCTCAAATTTGCTTAGCTCTATTCCTGATTTTTGTTCTTCATTACCCAGATTTAGTTGAATAAATAGTTTTGGTTTTTTTTCACATTTTTTTTGCTCATCAGAAATTTTTTTGGCTAGCTTGGGATTGTCTAAGGAATGAATATAATCAAAAAGTTTTACTGCGTATTTGACCTTATTAGTTTGAAGTTTTCCTACCATATGCAAAATTATTTTATTGTTATTTTTCTTAATTTCTGCCCACTTATTAACCGCTTCTTGAACTTTGTTTTCACCAAAGTGTACATGTCCATAATCAATCAAAGGATTTATATCTTTAATACTAAAAGTCTTTGATACAGCTATAATACTAGGATAATAATTTAAATTTAAATCAATTAATTTTGTTTTTATTTCATTTTTAATATTTATATAGTTCTGGACAGTTTTATGCATAAAGATTTTTCAAATTTATATTATTTTATAGATAAATTTGATCCAGTCCATCTAAAGAAGATAAATAATAATATCTCAATAATATATAGGAATTATTCTAAAAAAACTGATGAAAAATTAATACTTAAAATCAAGGATTTTTGCAAAAAAAATGGAAGGAAATTTTATCTTGCTAACAACATAAAACTTGCTCTAAAACTTTCTCTACATGGTGTTTACTTGCCTGCTTTTAATAATGATTTAAAACATTTAAGTTATACATTAAAAAAAAATTTCTTAATCATTGGTTCTGCACACAACTTGAAAGAAATTCGAATTAAAGAAAGTCAAAAAGTAAAAGAAATTTTTATTTCTTCTATATTTAAAAAGAAAAAAAATTATTTAGGATTATATAAATTTAAAATTTTGTCCAAACTTTCAAAAAAAAGAATTATTGCTTTGGGAGGTATTAATAAAATTAATTTAAAAAGAATTAATTTACTTAATATTCATGGTTTTTCTGGGATAAGCTATTTTAAACACAAATAAAAAAAAGGCCCCTTATAAATAAGGGGCCTTTTAATTTTTTTAATCTTATTACTTATATTTAGAATGCAAATGATACTGCAATTTCTCTATATGAGTCGTCAGATCCTGCTGTTCCAGCAACATCGTCTGTAGAGTTAGCTACAAAACCAACTGTAACTCCACCTGTTGTGTATGAAGCAGAAACACCAGTTGATGTTTCGTCAGTTTTTCCTGCACCCATATCAACTTCGTGTCTACCAGCAGATATTGATAAATTGTCATTAACTGCAAATGAAGCACCAATGTGGTTACTTTCTTCATCAGCTGTTGAACCAGTGTTATCACGGTCAGACATTTGGTAACCAACAGTAACTGCTCCTGAAGTGTATTTTGCCCACATAGTTTGTAGGTCAACAGTTTCTCCGTCTTCACCTTGAGCAACACCAAGCGTTAATCCATCCAATAAGCCATTATATTCAACAGCCCATGAACTATCAGATGCAGCACCACCTGCTGCACTAGCTCCACCATTAACATATGCTAAAGAAACAGTAACGTTTCCGAATGTTCCATTATAGCCAACCATGTTTTTGTTATCGTGCGTAGGTATACCATTATCATCAGCGTCTGAGTCATCCCATACTTGCTCACCAGCAGTTGGTATAACATCAGAATATTTGTTAATACCAGCGCCGTTTGCACCATTCCATAATCCTACAGTTCCTGTATCTCCCATGTCAATTGTAACTTGAGAAGATGAAAATGCAGAGTCAGTCATTGAGTATGTTGTACTAACTGTGTAACCATTATCTAACTCACCTGATCCAGAAAAAGATAATCCTTTACTATTTGAAAAAGAGTTACCTGTAACTTCTGTCTCGTCTTGAGCAGCATGAGTTATTTTTGCTGAACCACTTACGCTCATTGCACCAGCGAAAGCAGAACTTGCAACTAAAGATCCTGCTAAAGCAGTTAATCCTAGTTTAGTTATATTTTTCATATTTACTCCTATTTATGTTTTATAATTAATTATAAACAGCGTATTAGTATCAAAATAACTTCTATTTTTTCCTTATTTTTGCAAAAATTATCATTAAATTTTCTAAGTGTTGCAAAATTACATCACTCATTTTTCTCATAAAATTAGCTTTTTTTCGATATAATTGGTTTTTTTTATGATATTAAAAATTCACTAAAATTCCATGATAAAACATAATTTTATTAAAGCAATATTGTCATTTTCCTTAATATTAGTTTTTTTAAGCTCTTGTGAAGCTGTTAAGTATAAAAAAGTAAGTGCAAAAGATTACCCTCCTGAACCTGAGAAGAGAGTTAGAAAGAATTTAGAGGAAGGAAGAGGTTTCAGGCTTATGGGTGATGATGATAAAGGTGGTGTATTTGATTTTGCGAGTTCAAATCCTTTGTGGAGAGCTAGTTTAGATACAATAAATTTTCTACCTTTAATTTCAGCGAATTATAGTGGTGGGATAATTATATCTGATTGGTACTCTGGTGGAAATGAAAATGAATCAATAAAAATAACAATTCGTTTTCTTACAAATGAAATAAGAGCAGACGCTTTAGAAATAAAAGTTTTTTCAAAAAAATGTGGCATACAATCAAATTGTAAAATTATTGAAAATGAAGGGAAAATTGTAAAAGATTTAAAAAAAAATATCTTAAAAAAAGCAGCTATCTATGAAAAAGAATTAACATCAAAAAATAAAAAAAAGTATTTAGGAAAAATTAAATAGATATTTTAATTTAATCATTTAATTTTAAGTTCAACTTAATGGACAGATATAATTTTAAATTAGTCGAAAAAAAATGGCAAGCATATTGGAATAAAAATAAAAGCTTTAAAACAACATTAGATAAGTCAAAAAAAAAATTTTATTGTCTTGAAATGTTTCCATATCCATCTGGAAAAATTCACATGGGTCACGTAAGAAATTACACCATTGGTGACGTTTTATCTCGATATAAATCAATGCTAGGATTTAATGTTTTACACCCAATGGGATGGGACTCGTTTGGTTTACCAGCCGAAAATGCAGCAAAGCAAAATAATTTAGATCCTAAAATTTGGACTGAAAAAAACATATCAATTATGAAAACACAATTAAAAAAATTAGGTTTATCAATTGATTGGGACAGAGAAATTTCGACATGTTCAAAAGAATATTATAAACATCAGCAAAAGTTTTTTTTAGATCTATACGACAAAGGTTTAGTTTATAGAAAAGAAAGTTATGTAAATTGGGACCCAATAGAAAAAAGTGTTTTAGCAAACGAACAAGTTATAGATGGCAAAGGATGGAGATCTGGTGTCACAGTTGAGAGAAAAAAATTAAATCAGTGGTTTTTTAATATTTCAAAATTTTCAGAAGAGTTGCTGAGCGGCCTAGATAAATTAGATTCGTGGCCTAATAAAGTTAAAACTATGCAAAAAAATTGGATTGGTAAATCTTTCGGATGTGAAATTGATTTTAATTTAAAAAAAAACGACCAAGTTAATTCTATTAAATGCTTTACAACTAGACCTGACACCTTGTTTGGTATGTCTTTTTTGGCTGTGTCTATTGATCATCCAATATCAAAATTTTACAAAGAAAGGGATGACTTTAAAAAATTTAAAGAAGAATGCTCAAAAACTGGAACAACTGAAGAAGCAATAGCTCAGGCTGAAAAAATAGGCTTTAAAACTGATTTAAGAGCAATTAACCCTTTAGATAATACAAAAACAGTACCAGTCTATTTTGCTAATTTTGTTTTGATGGACTATGGATTTGGTGCAGTATTTGGATGTCCTGCACACGATCAAAGAGACCTTGATTTTGCAAATAAATATAAATTAAAAATTATGCCAGTTGTAGAGCCACTTGATAGTACGGGCCATGAGTATGATAAAAATAAGAACTTTGTAATTATAGGGCAAGCTTACACAGGACCTGGAAAAATAATAAATTCAAATTTTTTAAATGATCTTAAAGCTCCTGAAGAGTCAATTGTTAAAACCATTGAATATCTAGAAAAAAACAATATCGGAAAAAAGAAAATTAACTTTAGACTTAAAGATTGGGGTGTATCAAGACAAAGATATTGGGGATGCCCAATACCAATTGTTTATGATGAAAATAATAATGTAAAAAAAATACCGTTAGAGAACTTGCCTGTTGAACTCCCTGAAAATATTAATCTAAGTACTAATGGTAATCCATTAGATCATGTGGACAGTTGGAAAAACATAACCATAGAAGGAAAAAAATATAAAAGAGAGACTGATACTTTAGATACATTTGTTGACTCTTCTTGGTATTTTTTAAGATTTTGTTCTCCAAAAAATGAAGTTGAAGGTTTTGATATGGAAGAAGTTAAATACTGGATGCCTGTTGATCAATATATTGGAGGTATTGAACACGCAATATTACATCTGCTTTATTCAAGATTTTTTATGCAAGCAATAAACTTTAATCATGAAGAATTTAATATTACTGAGCCTTTTAGTGGTTTATTTACGCAAGGAATGGTTTGTCATGAAACTTATAGAAACCAGCAAGGTAATTGGTTAAGCCCAGAGGAGTATGAGCTTGCTAAATCAAGAGGTGAAATAATCAAAATTGGTTCTCCAGAATCAATGTCGAAGTCAAAAAAAAATACAATTGATCCAGAAAAAATAATTGAAAATTATGGAGCTGATGCCGTTAGAATATTTATTTTATCTGATAGTCCACCAGAGAAAGATGTGCAATGGTCAGAAACAGGTATGTTATCCTCTTATAAGTTCACTCAAAAACTTTGGACCTTACATCAAAAGTTTAAAAATAAAATTGAAGAAAATTCAGATAAAAAAGATGAAGAAATTTCAATTTTTACTAATCAGATGATTGAAAAGATAAAATATAATTTAGAAAAATTTCATTACAATGTAATTATTGCTAATTTGTATGAATTTTATAATTTTTTTAATAATAAGCTAAATTTTAATATTAATAAAAAAACTCTTTTAGAGAATTATATTAAATTTCTATCAGCAATTTCACCAATAATACCTCATTTTACCTCAGAATGTTTGACAGATCTTAAATTAAATCCTTTTCAAAAATGGCCAGAAGTTGATAAAAATTTAATTAAAAATGATACTGTTAAATATGTAATTCAAATAAATGGAAAAAAAAGGGCTACAATTACGTGTATGAAAGATATTTCTGAAAAAGAACTAATTAAAGAAATTATGGGTGGTGAAAGTACAAAAAAAATTTTTGAAAATAAAAAAATAAATAAATGTTTTTTTGTTAAAAACAGACTAATAAATATTCTAGTTCAATGATTAAAAAAAATTTAATAAAATTTTTAATATTATTATTTTTCATATCTGGTTGTGGCTATAGTCCAATTTTTTCAAATAAAGAAAATAATTTTTCAGTAATTATATTAAGCTCAACTGGAAATAGTAAATTAAACAAAATAATTGAAAAAAAAATTAGTATATACAATGTATCAGATAGTAATAATTTTTTTACTTTAAAAATAAACACCAAATTAGACAAAATAATTTCATCAAAAGATTCTAAGGGTAACCCAAAAACTTTTACAATTAATATAAATTCAAAAATTATAATTAAAGATCCAGCAGGAAAATTAAGTGAAAAAGAATATTATAAATCAATTAATTATAATAATAAAAATAATAAATTTGATTTATACAAATATGAGAAAGAAATTGAAAAAAATTTAATAGAAAAAATATCGGAAGAATTAATTATTTATCTACAATCAATTCAAAAAAATCAATGATTTTAAAAGCTTACGAATATCAAAAAATAAAAAAATTAAATAATAAAATTTTTTTATTTTATGGTGAGAATGATGGTTACAAAAATCAAGTAATTAAAGAAATTTTTATTAATGATTTTGATGGAAACATAGAACGTTTTGATGAAAATGAAATTTTAAACAATTTTGATAATTTTATATCAAGCCTTATCAACAAGTCTTTTTTTAGTGAATTAAAGTTAATTTTAATATCCAGAGTTAGTGAAAAAATAATTAAACTAATTGATGAATTATTACTCAGAGAAATTAATGATGTAAAAATTGTATTAAACTCTAAGTTGCTAGATAAAAAATCTAAACTAAGATATTTATTCGAAAAAGATAAAAAATTAATTTGTATCCCTTTTTATAAAGATGAAAATAAAATTCTCGTTCAATTTGCAAATAATTTCTTTAAAGATAAAAAATTATCAATTTCACCAGAAACTATTAACTTGATTGTAGAACGTAGCAGTGGTGATAGAGCAAATTTAAATAATGAACTAAACAAAATATCTCTGTATTTTCTAAATAAAAATAAAATTAATATTGAAGAAGTTATTAAACTAACGAATTTAACTGAAAACTACAGTATTTCAGAGCTCGCCGACAATTGTTTGTCAAAAAATATAAAGAAAATAAATAAAATATTTAATGAAAATGTTTTTTCTGTTGACGATTGTATACTAATTATAAGAACATTACTTTCAAAAGCAAAAAGGCTTTTGGAAATAAAAAAAATTGTTTATAAAGATAAAAATATAGAAAAAACAATTTCAAATTATAAACCTCAAATTTTTTGGAAAGATAAAGAAATTATAAAAAATCAAATTTCTAAATGGAATCTAGAAGAAACAGAAAAGTTAATCTACAAAATTAATGATATAGAAATAAACATCAAAAAAAATTATTATAATTCTTTAAATATTGTATCTGACTTTATTATTAATTCCGCAAAATAATTAATAATTTGATTTTATAATCATTATTAATCTATTTAACTGATCAAGATCATTGTATTCAAAAGTAACTTGCCCTCTATTATTTTTTTTATTTCTAATGAATACTCTAATACCTGTTTTTTCCTCAATACTTTTTTCTAAGCTAACAAGGTTTGGATTTTTAGATATTTGATTATTTTTATTATTGTTCTTTAAAGCTCTTATTAAATTTTCAGATTGTCTGACTGATAATTTTTTTTCTATAATTTTTGTTGCTAAAAAATAAGCATTATCAAGTCCAACTAATACTTTTGCATGTCCGTGAGAAATTTTATTATCTTCAATAAAAGAAATTACTTCCTTTGGTAATGACAACAACCTTAAACAATTTGTCACATGTGTTCGGCTCTTACCTATAAATTTAGATACTTTTTCCTGATCATAATTAAATTGATCAATTAATTTTTTGTAACCTTCTGCCTCCTCTATTGGATTAAGGTCACTTCTTTGAACATTTTCAACAATCGCAAATTCAAGTGATTTTAAATTATCAGCTTCAATTTCAACTATTGGAACTTCATGTAAACCTGCATTTTGAGCTGCTTGCCATCTTCTTTCTCCTGCAATTATTTCAAATTTATCACTTTGGTCAGATGATTTTCTAACTATTATTGGCTGAATAATTCCTCTCTCTTTAATAGAATTTGTAAGTTCCACCATTTTTTCTTTATCAAAGCTCTTTCTTGGTTGAAGTTTATTTCTAACTATTGAACTTATCGATATTTTATTTTTTAAGAGTTTTGAATCTACATCTCCAATTAATGAAGACAATCCTCTACCTAATCCTTTTTTAGTTTTAAATGGATTAATCATGCTGCACTTTCTACAAGTTTATCTTGGATTAAAAATTCATCTGTAAAATTAAAATACGATTTACTGCCTGGACAAGTTTTATCATAAAGCAAGACTGGAACTCCATGAGATGGTGCTTCTGACAGTCTTACATTTCTTGGTACTACTGTTTGATAAACTTTTTCTTTGAAATAGTTTCTAGCTTCTTGTTCTACCTCACCAGATAACTTATTTCTCTTATCATACATTGTTAGAAGGATGCCTCGTATGTTGAGAGATGGATTTAAGTTGGATTTAATCCTCTCAATTGTCTTCATCAGCTGAGTAAGACCTTCAAGCGCAAAAAATTCTGTCTGCAAAGGAACCACAAGTTCGTCGGAGGCGACCAATGCCATAATTGTTAGAAGGCTTAAGGACGGAGGGCAATCGATGAGTATATAATCGTATGATACCTCAGAATCATTTAAAATAGAGGCTAATTCGTCTTTCAATTTAAAGGATCTTCGGCTGTCTCCGGCTGTCTCAACCTCCAAACCTGAGAGATCTACGTTTGAAGTTACCAAATTTAGATTTTTGAACTTAGTTGATTGAATCACTTCTGAAATTTTTTTATTTCCATTGAGCACACTATAAATTGTTAGTTCAGAATTTTCTGCATTGGATAGTCCAAGACCTGTTGTAGCATTTCCTTGCGGGTCAAGGTCAATCACTAAAATTTTTTTTCCTTTCATGCTCAATCCTGATGCTAAATTAATTACGGTAGTAGTTTTTCCTACTCCACCTTTCTGATTAATTACTGAAATAATCTTTTTATCCATTTTTTTTTTGTAAGTTCGAAATCTTTACTACTAATGACTCATCACTTGTTAAACTTTTTTTCTTCTCGTAATCAAATTTCCATTTCTTTGATGCCTCATTTAATTTTTCCTTTCCACTTCTTCCTAAAAATAAAATTATGTATTTAAATTTTTTGAAATTTTTCGACGCAATTTCAAAAATAACTGACAAAGGTTTAAATGCTCTCGAAATTATAATGTCTGTTTGTAAATTTTTTTGCTTAAAAATATTTTTTTGATTAATTTCTGCGTTCAGTTTAAATTTTTTTGAAATTTCTTTTAAGAAATTACTTTTGTGATAGCTTTTTTCATAGAAAATCACCTTAAAGTTCGGTTTTTTTGGTTTCATCAATATAGCTAAAACTATACCAGGTAGACCTGCGCCTGATCCTAGATCTGTGCATACTTTAATATCATTTTTATCAATAAAATCAATTATTTGTGCACTATCAATAATATGCCTTGTATTTATTGACTTTTCTGTGCTTAAACTTATTAGATTTATATCTTTGTTCTTTTTTAAAATCGATAAACTGTATTTGTTTAATTCATCCAATGTTTCACGTGAAACATTTTGAATACCAAGTTTTGAGTTTTTTATAAAATTCGAATCGATCAAGCTATATACTTAATAGACTTTCTTTTAAGATGAGACAACAAAATATATACAGCTGCCGGGGTAATTCCTTCGATTCGTAGTGCTTGGCCCATAGTTTTAGGCCTAATTTTCTTAAATTTAGATTTAACCTCGTTAGAAAGTCCAGAAAACATATCGTAGTTAATATTTTCTGGTATAATAAGATTTTCATCTCTTTTGAAGGCTAAAATATCAGCATTTTGCTTCTTTAAATATCCTCTATAGTGGGAACTTATCTCTAATTGCTCATCTATTTCACGTGAAATATACTTAATTTCAGGCCAAATTTCTCGTATTTTGGCCATATCTACAGAGTTTTGATTTAATATCTGGTTTGCATTACGTCTAACACCATCTTTTGCAATATTTACACCAAATTCAGCTAATTTTGATGGTGAAATTGTCAATCTATCCATTTTATATTGGATTTTATTAAGTTGAGAATGCTTCTCCTTATATAAACCTTTTCTATGATCAAGCACTAAACCTATGTCTATTCCTTTTTGAGTAAGTCTAATATCCGCATTATCAGATCTTAAAGAAAGTCTATATTCTGCCCTAGAAGTAAACATTCTATATGGTTCAGCAACTCCTTTTGTAACAAGATCATCAATCATTACTCCTATGTATGCCTCGGATCTATCTAAAATAAATGGTTCGTGACCCTTAAATGATAGGGCTGAATTAATTCCAGCTATAAGTCCTTGTGCAGCTGCTTCCTCGTATCCTGTGGTCCCATTGATTTGACCTGCTAGATATAAATTTTTAATTTTTTTAGACTCCAAAGTCAAAAATAGCTCCCTTGGATCCACAAAATCGTACTCAATAGCATATCCTGGTCTTAATATTTTAACATTCTCTAAACCATTGATTTTACTACATATTTCTTGCTGAACATCAGATGGAAGTGATGTGGAAATGCCATTTGGATAAATTGTATTATCATTTAGTCCCTCAGGTTCTAAAAAAATTTGATGACTTTGCTTTTCAGAAAATTTAACAATTTTATCTTCTATCGATGGGCAGTATCTTGGACCAACTCCTTGGATGCTCCCTGAGTACATGGCGCTACGTTTTATATTTTTTGAAATAATTTTATGAACAGATTCATTTGTATAAGTCATACGACATGAAATTTGTTTATTAAAATTTTTTTTAGTTAAGAAGGAAAAAAAATATGGATCATCGTCTGCAAACTGTTCTTCTAAATTACTAAAATTAATTGTTCTAGAATCCAATCTTGGAGGTGTACCTGTCTTAAGTCTTCCAATTTTGAAGTTAAATTTTTTTAGTTGCTCACTTAATCCTGTCGTTGGTTTCTCATTATACCGGCCAGCAGGAATTTGCTTTTCTCCTACGTGTATCAAACCATTCAAAAAAGTGCCCGTAGTAAGTATTAGCTTCGATGTTTTAATTTTCTTTCCTGACTTTGTTATAAATCCTTTTATACTGTTTTTATTAAATATAAACTCAATTACAGGATCCGAAAAAACTGTTAAATTACAATAGTTTACAAGTTTTTCTTGCATATATTTTTTATATAATGATCTATCAGTTTGAGTTCTTGGACCTCTAACAGCAGGACCTCTGCTCCTATTTAAAAGTCTAAATTGAATACCTGATTTATCTGCTACATCACCCATGACTCCATCAAGCGCATCTATTTCTCTCACTAGATGTCCTTTGCCCAAACCACCGATTGCTGGATTACAAGACATTTCTCCTATTGATTCAATTTTATGAGTAAATAGTGCTGTGTTTACTCCTAATCTTGCTGAAGCTGCAGCTGCTTCACAGCCTGCATGTCCCCCGCCTATTACAACTACATCAAATGATAAATCATTTTTCATATTCTAAACTTATAACTCAATAAAATATTTACAAGATGGTAGTAGAAATAGGACTAAAAAATTATAATAACGCTTAAAAAGCCATATTTATCAACAAAAAATCATAAAAATGATCAAAAAAATCAGTAAAATGAAATTTATTTACCAATACAAAAATCGTTGAAAATACTACCTAATATCTCCTCTGTATCTACTTTTCCAACAATTATACCAAGATGTCTGGTTGCTAATCTTAAATCTTCAGCAGCTTTATCAAAATGTTCTAATTTATTTTTATCTTCAAAATTTTTTAAATGATAAACGCATTGCTCTAAATGTTGTCTGTGTCTTTCCCTTGTTATTAAAATATCTTCTGATGTAATAAATTTATTTTTTAATCTTTTTTTAATTTCTGAAATTAATTCTTCAATATTTTTTTCATTTTTTAATGAAATGGTAATTGGATTTAATTTTTTTAGTTTTGAACTAATATTTTTAAGTCCTAAATCAGATTTATTTAATACAAAAATAGCCTTTCTACTATCTATATTGTTCAAAAAACCTTTAAAATCAACACTTTTTGGCTCTATTATTACTAGATTTAAATCGGCATCTTCTGCGCTTTTTAGAGCAAGCTTAATACCTTTTTTTTCTATTTCATTTTTAGAATCTCTTATTCCCGCTGTATCGGAAATTACAACTGGATATCCATCAATATTTAGATGAGTTTCTATTACATCTCTTGTTGTTCCTGCAATTTCAGAAACAATTGCTACATCTCTTTTTGAAAGATAATTTAATAGAGAAGATTTACCAACATTTGTTGGTCCAACTATTGCAATCTTAAAACCCTCTCTAATTCTTTCTCCAACTTTCTGATCATTCAATAGTTTTTGAATTTGCTCTTTTATTTTTTTTGAAGAATTTTTTATATCTTTTAAAATATTGTCTGGAAGGTTTTCATCTGGAAAATCTATTTTAGCTTCTACATTTGATAAAACTTTTAATAATTTTTTCCTCCAAGAATTAAATTTGTCAGAACTTTTTCCAGACATAATTTTAATTGCTTGTTGTCTTTGAATTTCTGTTTCAGAAGCAATTAAATCAGCAATACTTTCAGCTTTAAGGAGATTTATTTTATCATTTTGAAATGCAATTTTTGTAAACTCTCCTGGTTCTGCCAATCTACAATTTTTTATCTTTGAAATTGAAGAATGTATACTTTCTATGACCGCTCTGCTTCCATGGACATGAAATTCCAACATATCTTCGCCTGTGTAGCTCTCTGGTCCTGGAAACCATATAATTATACCCTCATCTATAAGCTCATTAGTGTCGATTTTATTGATTTTTTTGAGAGTCGCCACTCTTGGCTCTATAAATGTGTTTTTCGTCATTTTTTTTAATATTAACTTACATTCTGGGCCTGAAACTCTTATTACAGCTAACCCTGATATACCTGGACCAGTTGAAAGAGCGTAAATTGTCATCTCTGACAGTATAACTAGATTTATTGAATAAAGTAAATTTTAAATATCGTCAAAATCTTGATCAAAAAAGATATTGTTGAACAAAACGGTATCTGTTTCAACTGAAGATTTATATATTGGTTGTCTTGCCTGGAATGCACTTGCAGTTTTAATTGGTGCCTTATTTTTATAATACAAAAGACAGTTTGGATCCCAATCTAATTCACAAAAACTTATCATTTCTTTTATTATAATGTCTCTTTGTTTTATTAATTCCTCATATTCAACTTCAAATAATTCATTGGGGAAACTTTTTTTCCATAAGTTTATAAATTTATTATAATATTTGAAATAATTTAAAATATCTTCTGGATCATTTGTCCAATTATAATATCCGGAACTAAAATTATTTTTATAAATTGATACTGCATTAGCCTTATAGTTTCTTTTGCATAAAATTATTTTTGAATTTGGAAAAAATAACTTTATTAAACCTATCCATCTAAAATTTTCAAGCTGCTTATCGGTTATATTTTTCTCACAAAAATTATGAGCTGACAAATTTTTAAAATAATCATTAACAAAATCTATATTTTTATTATGTAAATGATAAAATATTTTATCCCTACTAAGTTTAGAGTTATCAGCAAAATATTTTTTAACCAATCTATTTAAGTATGGTAATTCACCTCCTGAATATACTTTTTTGTGAGAAGCGATAATATTTTCAAAAAGTGTGCTTCCTGTTCTGGGTGGTCCACAAAAAAATATTACTTTTTTATTATTTATAATTTTTAATTTTTTATCATCAAAATCAATATTTTTAAAAATTTCATAAATTTGGTCAAAATGATTTTTATGGATTTCAAAATTATATTTTGTAATTTTTTTTTTAGATTTATTTGCAAGTAAATAATAATTTGCAGATTTTTCTTTTTCGTTTAAATCTTCGTAAGCTTTACCAAGTGAAAAGTACAAATCAATTTTTTGTTCAACTGTTAAATTGTTTTTTTCTTTTATTTCTTTTATTTTTTTTAGATATTTTCCATTTTTTTTATGGTTTATAATTGTTCCAACCATTCTATATGCTGCTGTATATGTTTCATCAAATAAAAGAATTTCGTCATAGTTAGATAAAGCTTCATTAAAATTTCCTGAAGATCTATAAGCTCCCGCTAGTTGAAAAAGTACGTCTAAATCTTTTGGATTATTTTTTTTTTCAATCAAAAGTATTTTTATTACTTCATCTAAATTATTTTTTTCCCTAAAAAAATTAAGATTTTTTGATAAATCTTTATCCATATAACTTTAAAAGATATGATTTATAATAAATCAAGAATTGCATTCCAAAAATTTTTAGCAAATTTTTTGCTATTAAACAAAGGAGTATTTAATATATTTTCGAAGATATATTTTCTTTCATTTTCTAAATTTTCTAAATTTTCTGAATATAAGATAGCTTTTTGAACATATTCTTTAGGATTCTTGGCTACAAAATGGTTTAAACCAGCATTAACATTTATGCTCTCACCACATCTTGAATTAAAATTATGGCCTTTTAAACTTAAAACAGGAACATTCATCCATAAAGACTCGAATGAAGTAGTTACACCATTATAAGGGAATGTATCTAATGACAAATCAATTTCTTTATAAAGATTAAAATGATCTTTTATTCCTTCGGTTCTATTTAAGAAAATTATAGAATCTAAAACTCCTTTATCTGAAAACTTATTTTTCAAATCATAATCTATTAAATTTTTTAAAGATGATTTTAAAATTAATTTTGAATTTTTTACTGATTTTAAAATATTTGACCAGGTATCAATATTACTTTCCGAAATTTTAAAAAAATTATTAAAAGATCCAAAAGTAATATATTTATTTTTTTTTGCAGGTAATTGATTATATTTTCTCTCAATATCGATGCCGGAATGGCAACTCCAAATATCTTTAAGTTTAATTATTTTTTCAGCATAATATTTTTCTTCACTTTTAAAAATTAAATTTTCATCAGATATTAAATAATCTACACAGTCTAAACCTACAGTATTGCAGTAACCTAACCATACTATTTGGATCCTGCTTATTCGAGAATTAAATAATTCTATTCTACTTTCTCCAGTAAAGCCCATTAAATCTATTAAAATGTCAATTTTTTTTGAATTAATAAAAGATGCTAATTGCTCAATATTTAATTCGTGCGTATCATAGAATTTATCAAATAATTTTTCAAATTTTGTTGTTGTTAAATCTATTTTATTTTTTTCTACATTCGAAAAACTAATTAACTGGATTTTATCTTTATCTACGAATTCTAATGTTTTCTCCAAAAAATAT
>CACIPT010000010.1 GCA_902588595.1 uncultured Pelagibacteraceae bacterium
TGCATTTAAAAAAATACCAGTAGGCTATACTGTTGCTAGCAAAGATGCGTGGGGAAATGCAGGTAATCCAAATACTGTTTTGGGAGTAAATACTGAATTAAACGAAACTAGATTCTATGAATATGCAAAAAAATTTATGGAAAACGGCGCAACAATATTAGGTGGTTGTTGTGAAATAAGACCTTCTCACATAAAGGAAATTTCTAAACTGAAGTAATTTTTTTACTATTTGATTTTTTAACAAAATAAATACCAATAATTATAGCAACAACAGCAACTAAAACTTTAGGTGTGATTATTTCTTTTAAAAATATATAACTTAAAATTATTCCAAATATTGGAATTAAATAAGCTACTTGAGCTTGAAAAACTAAACCATTATTTATTAGTATTTTAAATCTAAGCAACCATGCCAAACCAGTAGCAACTACTCCAAGATAAATAACAGATATTATTGATTCCATACTTGGATTTAAATTCCAAGGTTGTTCAGTAAAAGCAGTAATTGGAATTAAAAATAATGTTGCCCAAATTAGTATTGAAGCTGTTACATTTTCATTTTTTTTATTACTTATTTTAAGAGTTAACAAACCTCCTATTACATAAAAAGTTGAAGCAAAAAAAATTACTAGGGCGGAAAAAAAATTATTTTCATTAATTAAAATATTATCTGAAAAAAGAAAAACTATTCCTGAAAATCCAAGCAAAACACCAAATGTTTTTGTAAGATTAATTTTTTCATTACTGGTAAAAAAATGAGCCAGAACCGTAGCACTTAAAGGTGTACTTGCCATTAATATTGCAGCTAAATTACTCTGAACTTTTTGAACTCCATATGCAATTAAAAAAAAAGGAATAACTAAGTTTACCATGCCAATTAAAGCAAACCATTGCCAATCTTTTGAAAATGCTTCAATTTTTATTTTTTTGTATAAACAAATTGCAACAACAGGTATAGCACCAAAAAAAATTCTTAAAAATGCAATTGTAACTGGTCCAAAAGAATAGGTTGCAATTTTTATATTAAAAAATGCTGACGACCATATTAAAGCTAAAACAGTCAAAAGAATATAATCTGTTAGTTTTGGACTTCTCATTCAGATATATCTTTAACTGACCCATTTGTAATTTTACAAAGATTTTTGAAATTAATTTTAAAAATGCTATTAGGATGCCCCGCGGCTGCAAATACATTTTCAAATCTTTCTAAAGAATGATCTATAAATATATCAATTTTATTTAAATGACCTACTGGAGAAACGCCCCCAATTGTAAATCCTGTTATTTCTTTTACTTGATCAGCATTTGCCATACTTACATCTTTTTCATTTAATAATTTTTTTATTTTATTTAGAGAGCATCTCTTATCACCCGCTACCAAACATAACAAGAAAGAGGTTTTTCTTCTAAGCAGTAAACTTTTTACAATAGAGCCTACTTCTGTATTTAAACTTTCTGAAGCATCTTTTGCGGTTCGTGCTGAACTTATTAAAGTTTCTACTTTTAATGATTCGTCAAAATCTCTAAGAACTTTTAAAACTCTTTTAACTGGTTCTTTGTTTAATAAATCTTCCATTCAACTAATAATTGTAATAATTTGTGAATTGATAATTTCATATTAATCGCCATTTATCCATGTAAGAAATGCATAGGTGATATCTCGTTAAATTATCTTCTTATTAATGCATTTTTTGATATTAAGTTCAAATAAAGACAGGAAAAATTATGAGCTCTAATAAAGTTTTAAAATTATTAAAAGATAAAGAAATCGAATTTGTAGACTTAAGATTCACCGACCCTAGAGGAAAGTTGCAACATTTAACAATGGATTCAACAATAGTTGATGATGATATGTTAAATGATGGTGTTTTTTTTGATGGTTCTTCAATAGCTGGTTGGAAAGCTATTAATGAGTCAGACATGATTTTAAAACCTGATTTAAGTAGACAAGTAATTGATCCTTATACTTCTCATAATACTCTTATTCTTTTCTGTGATGTATTAGATGCTGTTAAAAAAAATCCTTATGAAAGAGATCCGAGAGGAATAGCAAAAAGAGCTGAGGCTTATTTAAAAACCACAGGATTTGGAGATAAAGCTTACTTTGGTCCTGAACCTGAATTTTTTGTTTTTGACGATGTAAAAATAAAAAATGAAATGAATGAAATAGGATTTAAAATTGATAGTTCTGAAGGCCCTTATAACTCAGGAAGAGATTACGAAAATGGAAACATGGGACATAGACCAGGAATAAAAGGTGGATATTTCCCAGTACCACCTGTTGATAGTGCCCAAGACATGAGAGGTGAATACTTAAAAGGTTTAAGAGAAGTAGGCATTACCGTTGAAAAACATCACCACGAGGTTGCTCCAAGTCAACATGAACTTGGAATGTTATATAATACTTTAGTAACTCAAGCAGATAACGTTCAACTTTATAAATATGTAGTGCATATGGTTTCTCATTCATTTGGAAAAACTGCAACTTTTATGCCAAAACCTGTAAAAGGAGATAATGGATCTGGAATGCATATTCACCAATCAATTTGGAAAAATAATAAACCTATTTTTTCAGGGAACAAATATTCGGGATTATCAGATACTGCTTTACATTACATTGGCGGAATATTAAAGCATGCTAAAGCTATTAATGCTTTTTCGAATGCAACAACAAATAGTTACAAAAGATTAATTCCAGGTTTTGAAGCTCCAGTTTTATTAGCTTACTCTGCTAGAAACAGATCTGCTTCATGCAGAATTCCAATAACATTAAGTAAAAATGGTGCAAGATGTGAAATTAGATTTCCTGATGCTGCAGGAAACCCTTACCTAACTTTCTCAGCAATGTTAATGGCAGGATTAGATGGTATTAAAAATAAAATTAATCCGGGTAAACCTCTTGATGAAGATCTATATGCTTTACCAGAGGATAAAGTAAAAAATATTCCTACAGTTTGCGGTTCATTAAGAGAAGCAATGGAAAGTTTGGATAGAGATAGAGGTTTTTTAAAACAAGGAGGTGTATTTTCTGATGACCAAATTGATGCCTTTATAGCATTAAAATTTGAAGAAATTTATAACCTTGAACATACTCCGCATCCTATGGAGTTTGAGATGTATTACAGTTCTTAAAATTATTTTTTGCTTTTTAGGATTTTATCGTCAGCAATTTTATTCTTATTTACACCTTTTTTTATAGTGTACTCCAAGGTTCCGTGTGCACCAGCCTCAACTGCTTTACGTTGAGATCTAAAAAGTGCCTTTTCTTTTTTGCTTTCTGCTAATTTATTAGCATGTTTTTCCAAATGTTTAGTGTCTCTCATTAAGCACCATTATATCTTAAATGATTCTCCACATCCACATCTTTCAGTTTCGTTAGGATTTTTAAAGACAAAAGACGAGGAAAATTCATCTTTTTTATAGTCCATTTCAGTGCCCAAAAGATACATTATAGCGCCAGGATCTACAAAAAGTTTAACTCCTTTGTCCTCAATTATTTCATCGTTTGGATTAATTTCTTTTGTATATTCCATGATGTAAGACATGCCAGCGCAACCTCCAGATTTAACACCCACCCTTACTCCAACAGCATTACTTTCTGCTTTTGACATAATTTCTTTTATC
Organism: uncultured Pelagibacteraceae bacterium; assembly: GCA_902588595.1. Lineage (GTDB taxonomy): Bacteria > Pseudomonadota > Alphaproteobacteria > Pelagibacterales > Pelagibacteraceae > Pelagibacter. The sequence continues at coordinate 3,625 of CACIPT010000010.1, forward strand.
CTTTGAGCGGCATTATCACTTAATGCAATTATTTGTTTCGTCATAAATTTAATTCTAGTTTTGCAGACTCAGACATCATTGATTTATCCCAAGGTGGCTCCCACACTAATCTTAAATCAACATCTTTTGTTTCTTTTATTTCTTTAACACTGCTTTTTACTTCATTGGGTAAACTTTCAGCAACAGGACAATTTGGACTAGTTAAAGTCATATCTATTTTTACATTATTATCTTTATCAACATTTATATCGTAAATTAAACCTAATTCATAAATATTAACTGGTATTTCTGGGTCATAAATCTTTTTAATTTCAGCAATAACTTTATCTTTTAATTTCATTATACCTCCAAGCTTTCAGTATTAATTTCATTTTGAGATTTGTCTATAGCTGATGTTAATGTATGCCACGATAAAGTTGCGCATTTAACTCTCATTGGATATTGTTTTACTCCTGAGAGGCACATCAATTTCGTTTTTTCATCATCTTTTAAAAGATTTGTTTTAATTTCATCTTTTTCTTTAATCATTTCTAAAAAATCATTTATAATTTCCTTTACTTCATTTTTTTCTTTACCTTTAATCATGTCAGTCATTATAGATGCAGAAGCCATAGAGATAGCACATCCTTCGCCTTCAAATGAAATATCTTCTACTTTTTTATTTTCATTTAATTTTAAATATATATGTACTTTGTCACCACATAATGGGTTGTATCCTTTGGCATCTTTATTAAAATTTTCTGTTTTTCTAAGATTTCTAGGATTTTTCCCATGATCTAAAATTATTTCCTGATAAAGTTCTTTTAAGTTCATTTTAATTCAAATATTTTTTTACAATTATTAATTGATGAGTTTAGTTTATCAAGATCATCTCTAGTATTATAAATTCCTAATGATGCTCTTGCAGAGGAAGTTAAACCAAGTTTATCATGTAATATTTGACAGCAATGGTGACCAGCTCTTATTGCAACGCCATCTTCATCTAGAATGGTTGCTATATCATGCGGGTGTATTCCATCTATAGTAAAAGATAAAACTGCTCCTTTTTTTTTTGGATTTCCAACTAGTTTAACAGAATTATTTTTTCTCAATAGCTCCTGACCATATTCAATAAGTTCTTTTTCATGTTTAATAACATTTACCATTCCTATTTTATTTAAAAATTTGATAGATTCATCAAAAGCTATGACTTGTGCTGTAGCCATTGTCCCAGCTTCATATTTGTTTGGCAAATCACCATAAGTTATGCTTTCTTTTTTAACTTCGCCTATCATTCCTCCACCACCTTGGTATGGTGGTAATTTTTCTAACCATTTTTTTTTTGCATAAAGAATACCTAAGCCTGTTGGTCCATACATTTTATGACAAGAGATTGCATAAAAATCACAATCCAAATCTTGCATATCTAATTTCAAATGTGGAGCTCCCTGACAACCATCTACCAATACTGGTATATTTTTTGAGTGAGCAAATTGAGTTATTTCTTTTATAGGCAAAATTGCACCTGTAACGTTTGATAAATGAGTTACTCCAATAATTTTTGTTCTTGGTGTAATTTTTTTTTCTATACTTTCTAATGTAATATCTCCGTCTTCATTAATCTCAGCAAACTTGATTTTAATACCTTTTGATTTTCTTAAATAATGCCAAGGAACATAATTTGAATGATGTTCAAGCTCCGTTAATAGCACTTCATCACCTTCATTCAAATGACTTTGTCCATAAGTGCTTGCTACCAAATTTATTGCTTCTGTAGCTCCTTTAGTAAAAACGATTTCATTTGCATCTTTTGCATTAATAAATTTTTGGACTGACGTTCTAGTATTTTCATATAAATTTGTTGCTGCGACTGCTAGGTAATGAACACTTCTACCAACATTAGAAAATTCCTTTGTATAAAAATCATAAATTCTGTCTACAACTACTCTTGGTTTTTGAGAAGAATTGGCACTGTCTAAATAAACAAGATCATTATTATGAACTTTATTATCAAATATTGGAAACTCTTTTTTTATATTGCTAATGTTCATTGTTTAAGGCTCATAATATTTTTAATTAATTTTTTAATTTCTGAGTCTGTAATTTTTTCAACTACATCTAGTAAAAAACCGTTAATTAAAAGTTTTTTTGCTTCTTGATAATTTAATCCTCTAGTCTGTAAGTAAAATATTAAGTTTTCATTTAAATTTCCAGATGCAGAGCCGTGAGAACACTTAACGTCATCAGCATAAATTTCTAATTCTGGCTTTGTATTAAATTCGGTATTGTCATTTAATAAAATAGCTTTACTTAATTGATAACCATCTGTTTTTTGAGCTTTTGAATTAACAAAAATTTTACCTTGATAAACTGCTTTTGAATTGTCTTCTAAAACACCTTTAATTAATTGATAGCTCTTCGTGTATTCAGCCAAATGATTTATATTAGTTTTAATTTCATGGTGCTTTGATTTATTTAAAATGAATACACCATTTACAAACGCTGATGCATATTTCCCATTAAGGCAACAATTTATTTCATTTTTTATAAATTCAGATCCAGACGATAAAAGGAATACTTCTACTACACTATTTGTATCTTGATTAATATTGTTGAAGTAATATTTTATATTACTATTTGAATTATTATCTATTTTGTAATTTTTTAAAATAGAATTCTTTTGAACATCAAAATTATAGTTAATATTTATAAAATTAGTAACTGATTTGTCATTAGAAAGCTCGACAAGTTTCAAATAGCTATTTTCTTCAAGTAATACATCAACCTTTAAATTAATACTTTTTGAAACCAAATCTTTATTAGTAATATTATAAATAAACAATGGTTTTTTAAGTGAATAATTTTTTTTGACAATTAATTTAAAATATTTACATACAAATGCATTATTCAAAAAAATTAAAGAATTATTGTTGTTGTTAGGTTTTTCTAAAACTAAATCATCCAATATTTCAATTTTATTTTTTTCTTCATAATCAAACTCTATTTTTTCTATTCTACCATTTATAAAAACAATCTTATTATGCTCCAGGCTATCAATAAAAATAGACTGATCTATTTTATTTGGCTTGGATAAATCGTTATAAAAACTTAAATTTTTGATATTTTTAGAAATTATTTGGTTAAGATCTGAAAATTTCCAGTTTTCTTGTCTTCTATTTGGAAATCCTTTTTCAATAAAGTTATTAAAACTTTTTCTTTTAATTTCAACATTCTTTTTAGAAAAATTTGAATTTTCTAATAACTTTTCGAAATCTATTTTTAATTGTTCTTCCATTTAATTAAAATTTTCATATCCTTTTTTTTCTAATTCTAATGCTAGTTCTGGACCACCAGATTTGATTATTTTGCCTTCCATCAATACATGGACATAATCTGGCTTTATATAATCTAATAGTCTTTGGTAATGAGTAATTATTAAAAATGAATTATCTTTTTTTCTTAAAGAGTTAACTCCATCAGCAACAATTTTAAGTGCATCAATATCTAGACCAGAGTCAGTTTCGTCTAAAATTGAAAGTTTTGGATTTAAAATAGACATTTGCAATATTTCATTCTTCTTTTTTTCTCCACCAGAAAATCCAACATTTAATTGTCTGTTCAATTTTTCCTCATCAAATTTTAAATTTTGAGCTTTTAATTTTACTAATTTTAAAAATTCTATTGCATCAAGTTCTTTTTCTCCTCTAGCTTTTCTGATTGCATTAAGTGATGTTTTTAAAAAAATATTTGTATTTACGCCTGGTATTTCTAATGGGTATTGAAAAGCTAGAAATATTCCTTTGTGTGCTCTTTCTTCGGTCTCAAGGTCAAAAAGACTTTTATTTTCAAATAAAACTTCTCCGGAAACATCATACCCTTTTTTTCCTGATAAAATATTGGATAAAGTGCTTTTTCCTGATCCATTAGGTCCCATAATTGCATGAACTTCGCCTGGTTTTATTTCAAGATTAAAGTTTTTTAAAATTGATTTATTTTCAATATCAGCTTTTAAATTTTTTATTTTTAACATCTAGCCAACACTTCCTTCCAAACTTATTCCGACAAGTTTTTGCGCCTCAACAGCAAATTCCATAGGCAATTGTTGTAATACTTCTTTACAAAAACCATTAACTATCAATCCTACAGCTTCTTCGGGATTTAAACCCCTTTGCTGACAATAATGAAGTTGATCTTCACTAATTTTAGATGTGGTAGCTTCATGAGCTATATTGGATTCTGAATTTTTATTTTTTATATATGGAACTGTATGAGCTCCACATTTATTCCCCATAAGTAAAGAATCACATTGTGTGTAATTTCTAGAATTTTTTGCTTTTAATGAAATATCTACTAACCCTCTATAGGTCATATCAGAAAAGCCGGCGCTTATTCCTTTTGAAATAATTTTACTCTTGGTATTTTTTCCTAAATGAATCATTTTTGTTCCTGTATCAGCTTTTTGATGATTGTTTGTGATTGCAATTGAATAAAATTCTCCACTTGAATTATCACCTTTAAGAACACAACTTGGATACTTCCAGGTAATAGCCGATCCAGTTTCTACTTGTGTCCAAGAAATCTTAGAATTTACTCCTTTACATAAACCTCTTTTCGTTACAAAATTGTATATACCTCCTTTGCCATCTTTATCTCCTGGGTACCAATTTTGAACTGTTGAATATTTAATTTCAGCATCATCTAAGGCAACTAACTCTACATTTGCAGCATGTAATTGATTCTCGTCTCTCATAGGAGCGGTACAACCTTCTAGATAACTTACGTAGCTTCCTTTATCTGCAATTATTAATGTTCTTTCGAATTGTCCTGTTTGTGATGCATTAATTCTAAAATATGTTGAAAGTTCCATTGGGCATTTAACTCCAGGAGGAATGTAAACAAACGAGCCATCCGTAAAAACAGCTGAATTTAATGTTGCAAAATAGTGATCTGTTAAAGGAATTACTGATCCTATATATTTTTTTACAAGGCCAGGATGTTTTTGTATTGCTTCTGATATTGAACAAAAAATTACACCGACATCATTTAATTTATCTTTAAAAGTTGTGGCAACAGAAACAGAATCAAATACTGCATCTACAGCAATTCCATTCAATCTTTGCTGTTCTTGTAGCGGTATACCAAGTTTTTTATAAGTTTCTAAAAGCTTTGGATCAAGTTCATCTAAGTTTTTGGGTTTTTCGCTTACACTTTTAGGTGCTGAATAATAATAAATATCTTGATAATCAATTTTTGGATACTTTGGTTTTTGCCAATTTGGTTCTTTTAAATTTTTTAATCTTTCATAAGCTTTCATTCTCCAATCTAACATCCATTTTGGTTCTTTCTTTGCTTCAGATATAAATTTTATAATTTCTTTATTTAGTCCTTTAGGTGCCTTGATACTTTCAATATCGGTGGCAAACCCATATTTGTAATCTTTTAATTTGGCTATCTCTTTTTCTCTCATTTAAATTCTATTATCTTTTTGATTTATTAAGTCACTTAATTTCTTTTTTTCAAAAAAATTGTTAATATAATCTTCAAGTTCGTCCCACAAATTATGAGTAATACATTTTGAATTTTTTCCATTACATCCTTTTTTAGAATGTTTTTCACACCCCACTGTTTTTACTTTTTCTTCTACTGCTAATAATACTTCTGAAATTAAAATTTCAGATGCGTTTCTATTTAAAGTATAGCCACCTTTGTTTCCTCTCATGCTGTTAACAATTTTATTTTTTTTCAGTTTTAAAAATAGCTGCTCTAAATAAACTAATGATATTCCTTGTCTTAAAGAAATATCTCTAAGAGACACAGGCTTGTTTGAATCAAATTTAGCTAGATCCGCAAGCGCCATTACAGCATATCTGCCTTTACTTGATAATTTCATATTTTCTTCAATCCATGGGCTTTATACATACCTGACTAATTTAGTCAAGTTTATAACTTATTTAAAGGCTTGCTTTTTGTCGCTCATTTTTGATAGAAAAATACAATTTATTTTTGATAACAATAATCAATCTCTATTATGGAAAGTAAAATCTTTGAAATATTTATTCCAGGACCAGCAGGAAGACTGGAAGCAAAATATTACAAAAGTAAAAAAAATACTTCGCCAATAGCTCTAGTTTTACATCCGCATCCTCAATACGGAGGTACGATGAATAATAAAGTAGTAGTCGATACGTTTCATGTGTTCATGGAAAATGACTTTTCAGTTTGTAGAGTAAATTTTAGAGGTGTTGGAAAAAGCGATGGTGAATTCGATAATGGCCAAGGTGAACTTGCTGATGCAGCTGCAGCTCTTGATTGGTTAGAAAGAGAAAATTTTGATAATTCGCAATGTTGGATTTCAGGATTTTCTTTTGGATCTCTAATTTCAATGCAATTACTAATGAGAAGACCTGAAATAAATAGATTTATTGCGATCTCTCCTCAACCAAATGTTTATGATTTTTCATTTTTATCACCCTGTCCATCTTCAGGTTTAATGGTTTATGGAAAAAAAGATGAGCTTGTACCCGTTGAACATATTAATGAATTAAACAAAAGATTAAGTGCACAAAAAGGCATTAAAGTTGAATTTGAAGCTATTCCAGATGCTAATCATTTTTTTTCAAAAGCTGAACGGCCCCTGATCAAATCTTTAAATAAATATATAAAAAAAGAATCAGCTTTATATTAATAATTTTTAATCATTACACCGCCAGTACATGCTTCTTTACACCCAGTAGTTTCAGGAAAAGAAATTGGTAATTTTAAATATGATCTGATAGCTAAATAACCAAAAGCTTGGGATTCTATGAAGCTACCATTTATGCCAAGATTATCAATTTCGAATATCTTATTTCTAATTTTTCTTTGGATCGAATTTATTAAAAATTTATTTTTCCTTCCTCCACCGCAAACATAAATATCCCTATCTAATAACTTTTTAGATAAAATATCTGCAGTTAATTCAGTAATTGTTGCAGCTCCGTCTTCTAAAGAAAGATCTTTGGCAAAAGAAATATCAAAATCATTAATATCAAGAGATTTTTTTTTACTAGAGTCGTTATAATAAAAATTATCTATTGTTTGTGCCAAAATAAATTTATCTATCTTTCCTGATTTAGCAATATCTCCATTATTATCAAAATTTTTATCAGAATTGGCTCTTATCCATTTATCAACTAAACAATTGCCTGGACCAATATCCATACTGATTATTTCATAATTTTCGTTTACAAATGTTGTGTTTGCAATACCACCAATGTTTAAAATTATAATTGGTAGCTTGATTTTTCCTGTTTCTTTAAAAGTTTTAGCTAGTAATTTATGATAAATTGAAGCTAAAGGAGCACCTTGACCGCCATTTTTTAAATCATTTTGTCTAAAATCGTAAATAACTAATTTTTTAGTTAACCTAGATAATAACTTTCCATCACCCAATTGTTTAGTAATACCGTTTATAGAATCATGAAATATTGTTTGTCCGTGAAAACCTAGAAAATCTATTTCCATTTTTATTTTTTCAATAATTTCATTTACTGCATTTGCATGAAATATTGTAATTTCTCTCTCAATTGATTTGATCTCATCAAAATGTGCCTCGAGATCATCTTTTGTGATGACTTTATTTCTGATTTTTAACAGTTTATGATGTAAATCATTGCTATATTTAAAGTATTTGTCCAATATTATTCGATATTCTTTATTGCCATCTGACTGGATTATTGAAGCATCTACTCCATCCATTGAAGTTCCGCTCATTAAGCCTAAAGCTGTATAAATCTTTCCCATTCTTATTTTTTTTTATCAAATAATGTATATTGTGGAACTATAGACCTATGAATAAATTTTTAAAAGAATTTAAAGATAGAGGATACTTCTACCAATGCACAAGTGAAGATGAATTATCTAAGTTACTAGATAAAGAAAAAATCAAAGGTTATATTGGCTTTGATTGTACAGCTGAAAGTCTTCATGTTGGAAGTTTGCTTCAAATAATGTGTTTAAGATTGATGCAAAAACACGGCCATAGACCAATTGTTTTGCTCGGAGGTGGAACAACTAGAATTGGCGATCCATCAGGAAAAGATAAAACAAGAAAAATTCTAACTGAAGAAGAAATAGAAAAAAATATTAATAATATTGAAAAAATATTAAAAAATTATTTAGATAATAATGATCCAAAAACCAAACCTATATTTGTAAACAATTATTCTTGGCTTAAAGAATTAAATTACATTTCTTTCTTAAGAGATATCGGAAAACATTTTACAATAAACAAAATGCTTACTTTTGAAAGTGTAAAAAGTAGATTAGATAGAGAGCAATCTTTAAGTTATATGGAATTTAATTATATGATCTTGCAAGCATATGATTTTTTAGAATTAAATAAAAAAGAAAATTGTTCTTTGCAAATTGGTGGTTCAGATCAATGGGGAAATATTGTTAATGGAACTGAACTTATAAAAAAACATTCCAACAAACAAGCTTACGGTTTGACAACACCTCTTATTACATTAGCATCCGGAGCAAAAATGGGAAAAACAGAAACTGGAGCTATTTGGTTAGATCAAAAATTATTGTCCCCTTATGATTATTGGCAATTTTGGAGAAACATTGATGATAGAGATGTAGTTAAATTTTTAAAAATGTTCACAGATTTAAATATTGATGAAATAGATAAAATAAAAGACAAAGATATTAACCAACTGAAAATTAAATTAGCAAATGAAGCTACATCAATGTTGCATGGAAAAGATAAAGCTTTATCTGCTGAAAAAACTGCAAAAAAAACTTTTGAAGAAAATTCATTAGGAGAAAACTTGCCTTCAATAGATGTTCAATTAAATGATAATAATAGTAGTGTAAATATAGTTGATTTAATTATTCTATCAAAACTTGAAAACTCAAAAAGTGAAATAAGAAGACTTATTAAAGCTAAAGGCATAAAAATAAATAATAAAATAATTATTGATGACAAGTTTTTAATTCAAAAAAAATTATTTGGTAAGAATAGTTTTTTAAAGTTATCAATTGGCAAAAAGAAACATTTAAAAATTAATTTAGCTTAGTTTTTTTTAATTTTTTCTAAAGTTCTAGTTATAAATCTTGGTGTTAAAGTTTTGACAGGATTTACTGTTGTTTTTAAATCTTTAGGTGGTCCTTTAATTTTAAAACTAACTCCAAAAACTCCTTCACCAGTTTTTTTACCAATTAAAATATTTCCAACTAATGGTATTGATGCAATTGTTCTATTTATTGTTGTTGCTGGAACCAAAGTTCCTCTTAAACTTATTATTTTTTTACTTTCTACATACCCTTCCATCATTATTGAAATAGCAGGTCCAATTGCATAAATTTCATCAATTGTCATTAAACTTCCCTTGTTTGAATATGTCATTTCAAAATCTGTAAATCTTATACCTTCTCCAGTTAGTAAATCAGCAATTCCTTGAAGTGAAGCTAGGCTTAACAACTTGGCTAGTGCAGGTATTTCTTTTACTTTAAAATTATCGATTACCAATCTTGAGTATGAAACATTATTTTTTTCTGTAGAATTAAAAATAATGTTTCCTTCTTCAAAGCCTTTAATAAACTTATATTTTTTTACAAATGGCTTTGCTCTATCAGAATAAAAATTTGTTATTGTTTTTTTATCTTTTTCTAATTTTATTTTTAAATATATTTTTTCTTTATCACTAAATTTTGAATTTATATCTAAATTAAATATTTTATTATTTTTGATATGTAAAAAACCTTTTAAATCATAAATTTCATTTGTTTCATCTAGTTTAACATTATTGATTTCTAATTTTATTTTGGAGTTTAAGTTATTAAAAATATTAAAAAAATTTTTATCTGTGTCTGAATCTGAAGCGATTTCAATTAACTTCTCAGCATCATAACTTTTTCCAATTAACTCATAATCATTCTTATTTCTAGTTAGAAATAAATAGTTTTTAAAATTATTTTTTGTTAGATAATTAAATGCAATTTTATCCAAACTGGATATTTTGTTGTTTTCTATTTTTAAATTATTTGCCTCAATTTTGTTTTTATTTTCAATATAGCTAATCTTCTTTAATAATGTTTTATTATTATCAGATGATCCTTTAACTTTTAAAATGGCATCTTTATTTGATTTTTTTTGATAATTTATTTCGTCAACTTTAAGATCGATGTTAGATAAATTAATTAATGTTTCAAATGATATTTTGTCTTTATTTTTTATAATATTATAATCAAATATGTTTTTTACATTTTCTTGAATATAAAATTCGCTGGAGCCATTTAATGTAAATTTATTATTTACATATTTAATTTTAAATTTATTTTCTTTTAGTTTAACTTTATTTTTATATTCAATTATATAATTTTTAAGTTTATCAAATTCATAATTCAATGTTAATTCATTTAAGTTTAAATTAGAATTTAAAATTAGATTAATAATTTTAAATTTTTTAGTTAAATAAAATGAAAATTTAGATGTTGAATTAAATTGTGTTTTTGAAAAATCAAAATTTTCTAAATTATTTTCAAAAAATAGCGAAATAATCTCGGTACTTATCTTGTTTTTTTTATTTCTTAAATTTCCTTCGACAAAAAAATTTTTGTCTTTTCTTTGAATATTTAAAAATTCAGAATTAAATTTTATTTGGTTAAAATTAAATAATATATTATTTAAATCATAATTTTTTTCAGTTATTTTAAAATTAAAACTTAGTTCTTTAATATTTTTAAATCCAAAAAGTCCTAATTCTGCATTTGTAACATTTCCTGATAGCTTGTAATCTTTATTAATTTTTCCTGACTTATCAAAATTTAAATTTGCTATAAGTTTTATATTACCTTTTTTAATAATTTGATTTAACAATATAATCTGAGGTTTACTGGTATTTACTCTATAAAATTCTATAAAATTTTTTATCTCGTTATTTTTACTTGTTAATAAAATGTTTTTTATTGCAAATTTATTTTGCAAATAAGATCTAATTGAAATATTTGATGAAATTTCCTCTAGCTCTATATTGCTTGATTTATTTATAATTAATGTTGGATTTTGAGTTTTAATTTTTATTGATATATTCTTTAAGTCTAAGTGCAACTTAACTTTTTTTAAATCTATATCTAGTTTACTATTTTGGTTTTTAATTTGATCCTTTATTAACGAATTAAATTTTGATGTATTTACTCCAAAATATGCAAGATAAAAAATACATAATATTATTAGTATTAATATTGATAATATTATTTTTAATATATTTTTAATCATTTATTTTATAAAGCGAACTTTCTAAAAATTCATCAATTTCACCATTTAAAACTTTATCTGGGCTAGAGCTTTCAAAATTAGTTCTATTATCTTTAACCATTCTATAAGGATGCAAAACATATGACCTAATCTGATGCCCCCAGCCAATATCAGATTTTGTTTCTTCAGTGCTTTTAATTTCTTGTTCCTTTTTTTTCAGTTCATGCTCGTATAACCTTGCTTTAAGCATATTCATGCATGTTTCCTTGTTTTTGTGCTGTGATCTATCACTTTGACATTGTACGACAATTTTTGATGGAATATGAGTGATTCTTACTGCACTGTCAGTTGTATTCACGTGTTGACCACCCGCACCACTAGATCTAAAAGTATCAATTCGTAAATCTTTTTCTGCTATTTCTATTTTAATATTATCGTCAATTACAGGATAGACCCATACACTTGCAAAACTTGTATGTCTTCTAGCTCCAGAATCAAAAGGAGATATCCTAACTAGTCGATGAATTCCAGATTCTGACTTTAAAAATCCATATACATAATTACCATCTATTTTTATTGTTGAAGACTTAATGCCAGCCTCATCTCCCTTGTGTTCACTAATTAATTGAAATTTATAATTTTTGCTTGATGTCCATTTCATATACATTCTTCTTAACATTTCTGCCCAATCTTGACTTTCTGTGCCACCTGCACCTGCATGTATTTCTAGATAAGCATCAAGACTATCAGCTTCATTGGATAAAAAACATTTTATTTCATTTTTTTTTATGTTTTTATGTAAAGTAACAATATTATTTTCTGTTTCTTTTAATATAGTTTTATTATTTTCTTCCAAGGCAAGATCGTATAATTCGGTAACTTCATTGAATTGATTTAGAGAAAATTCGTAATCTTTTACTAAATCTTCATAGAGTTTTTTTTCTTTTAAAATCTTTTCTGCTTTAACTTTATTTTCCCAAAAATCGGTGTCTAGAATTATTTTGTTGATGTTTTCTATTTTTAAATAAATTTTATACTTTTCAAAGATACCCCTTAATTCTTTGATTAATTTTTATTATTTCAGATTTATAATTTGCAATATCAATACTCATTAATAAAATTTTAATATATTATTTTTATCAACTTTTAAATTTAAATTATCATTAATGATGAATTTTTTTGTTAAATTATTTTTTTTAAAAGCCTCTATGATCGTTGTTTTTGAGCCAAAATTGGCTTTTTTACCAGTTTTTTTATCAACAACTAAAAATTTAATATTTTTTGCAACTTTAAAAGGTCTTGCATCTCCTTTTTTGATTGCTTTTTTAACAAATGATTTAAATATTGGCATTGCAGTTTTTGCACCAGTTTCATATCTGCCAAGACTTCTCGGTTCATCATGACCAACGTAGACACCTATAACTAAATTTGAAGTATACCCAATAAACCAGGCATCAGTATTGTCATTTGTGGTTCCTGTTTTTCCAGCTAAATCTAAATTCAAGTCTTTTAATCCTCTTCCGGTTCCACGTTTAATCACTCCTTCTAAAATAGATGTTATTTGATAAGCAGTTTCTTCAGAAAAAATTTGTGGAAAATTATCTTTAATTTTTGGAATTTCATTTCCTAAATAAGAAATTTCCTTACATTTTTTGCATATTCTTTTTTCCGAGTTAAAAATTGTATTTCCTTCACTGTCTTGAATTCTATCTAAAAAAATTGGATTGATTAATTTACCTCCATTAACAAAAGAACAGTATGCTGATGTTAATTTTAATAATGTTGTTTCTGCTGATCCTAAAGAAATTGATAATAATTCTTCAGGATCATCATAAATATTTAAATTTTTTGCAAATTTTGCAATATTAGAAATTCCAATTTCTTGAGAAATTCTAACGGTCATTAAGTTTCTTGATTTTTCAATTCCAGTTCTGATTGTAGATGGTCCATAGAATTTTTTTCCATAGTTTTCGGGTTTCCACATTTTTAAATCTTCTCCTTGGTCTAAAACTATTGGAGCATCTAAAACCAAAGAAGAAGGAGTAAAATTATTTTCTAAAGCCAATGTATAAACAAAAGGTTTAAAAGCAGAACCAGGTTGTCTTAAAGCTTGTGTAACTCTATTAAATTCACTTAGTTTAAAACTAAAACCACCTGACATGGCAAGAACTCTTCCGGTATAAGGATTTAAAACTATAATTCCTCCATTAGCTCTTGGAACTTGTTTCAAGCTAAATAAATTGTCCTTAATATTTTTTACATAAATTATATCTCCTATTGAAAAAATTTTATCTAATTCTTTTTTTGTCCATGATATATCTTCATATTTTATTTTACCTTTGATTTTGTCTTGAGTTTCTATTTCTACTGAAAATTTATTAATTTTTTTTATTATAGCTAGATCCCATCCTATTGTTTTTTCTAATTCATACTTGCCTAAATTTTCCTTCCAGTTCTCTGTTACTTTTTTATTTAATATAGCTCCACGCCAGCCCTTTCTTTTGTCATACTTTTCTAAACCTTCTCTTAAAGATTGAGTGGCCAAAGATTGTAATTCTAGGTTGATTGGAGTTTTAATTGTAAACCCTTGCTTGTAAATTTTTTCAAAACCATATTTTGCTACAACATTCTTTCTAACATCTTCAACATAATATCTGGCATCTTCCAGGTAGGTTTTTTTTCTTTTTTTTAAATTTATTTCTGAATTAAATAATTCGTTAAATTTTTTTTTATTAATGTAAGAGTTTTCAAGTAAATTTTTTATAACTAAGTTTCTTCTATACTTAGCTAAATCAATATTTTTGTAAGGATTGTATTTGCTGGGAGCCTTAGGAAGTGCTGCTAATAAAGCTGCTTCAGCATAATTTAATTTACTAATTGGTTTATCAAAATACTCTAGACTCGCAGAGGCTATACCATAGGCACCTTCTCCTAAATAAATTTGATTAAGATATAATTCTAATATTCTTTCTTTAGACAATGCCCTCTCAATTCTAAATGCGAGTATTGCTTCTTTTATTTTTCTGTTAATGCTAATTTCATTAGTAAGCAAAAAATTTTTTGCTACTTGTTGTGTTATTGTTGACGCACCTTCAAGTCTTTTTGATGAAATAATGTTTGAAATATTTTTTATAACTGCTCTTAAAATTCCTTTAGCATCTACCCCTGGATGAGTAAAAAAATTTTTATCTTCTGCTGACAAAAATGAATTAATAACAATATTAGGTATCGTTTCATATGGTACAAATATTCTTTTTTCAGATGAAAAATCGCTTACCAGTTCTCCTCCTCCAGAATATAACTTGCTCGAAACAGACGGTTTATACATCTTTAAAAATTGATAATCTGGTAATTTATTTGAATAAGTCCATAATATTGTAATAACAGTAATGAATGAAAAAAGTATTACCGAAGCAAGAAAAATAAGGATTTTTTTTAATAACTTACTCATTTTTGTATTATTTAGTTTATGAATTTGTTAAACATAAGGCACAGAATTTATGAAAAACAATAATAAAAATTTATGTCAAAAAATTTATATATCGATGCATCGCATCCAAATGAAACTAGAGTTGTGCTTAAATCCGATGATAATATTGAGGATTATGAGTATGAAAGTATAAATAATAGTTTAATAAAGAATAATATTTATCTAGGAAAAGTTAGTAGGATTGAGCCTTCTTTACAAGCTGCATTTATTGATTTTGGAAGAGAAAGACATGGTTTTTTATCCTTTAATGATATTCAGTCTGATTACTATCAAATCCCTCAGAATGATTTAGAAAAAATAAAAGAAGAAGAAGAAAAAGTAAGAGAAGAATTGACTAGAGAGGATGAGAAAAGTGAAGAAAATACAATTGATGAAGTCAGTAATGGAATTTCAAAAAATGATCCAATAGAAAGAACCCCTTTGGAAAATAAAATCGAAGAAAATAAAAAAGAAAAAAGATATCCTGCTAAAAGGTATAAAATTCAAGAAGTTATAAAACCCAATCAAGTAATTTTAATTCAAGTACTAAAAGATGAAAGAGGAACGAAAGGCGCGGCACTAACTACTTTTATATCTATAGCCGGCAAATATATCGTATTAATGCCCAACACTCCAAAAGGAGGAGGAATATCAAGAAAGATTTTTAACTCCGCTGATAGAAAAAAAATTAGAAAAATTTTAAATGAACTAGAAATACCAAAAGAAATGGGATTAATAGTTAGAACTGCAGGATCCAATAAAACAAAAAATGAAATTGATAATGATTTAAATAATTTAATTAATATTTGGAATTCAATAAAAGAAAATGCAATTAATTCAATTGCTCCAAATTTAATACATCAGGAAAGTGATATAATAAAAAGATCAATAAGAGACATGTATGATGATAAAACCCAAAATGTAATAGTGGAGGGAAACGAAGGATACCAAAAAGCAAAAAAATACATGAAATTAGTAATGCCAAATAGTGTAAAAAAAGTAAAAAAATATCGAGATAAAATACCCTTGTTCTTTAATGAAAATATTGAGCATAAATTGTTCCAAATTTTTGAAACTGAAGTAAAGTTAAAATCAGGTGGATATTTGGTAATTAATCCAACAGAGGCATTGATATCTATAGATGTAAATTCTGGTAGTTCAATTAAACAAAAAAATGTTGAAAGCACAGCATTAAATACAAACTTAGAAGCTGCTGAAGAAATTGCACGGCAAATTAAATTTAGAGACCTATCGGGTTTAGTTATAATAGACTTCATAGATATGTTAAATTATTCAAACAAAAGACTGGTTGAGAGAAGAATTAAAGACAGGTGCAGAACAGATAGAGCAAGGATTCAAATAGGAAGAATCAGTAGTTTTGGACTTCTTGAGATGTCAAGACAGAGATTAAGAGAAAGTAGTGTCAAATGGAATTTAAAATTATCAAATGAAACCTTTGCATTAAAAATTATTAAACTAGTAGAATTAAAAACTTTAGAACATAAAGCAAAAATAATAAAAATACACTTAAACGAAAAAATAAGTAATTTTATTAAAGACAACTATATGGATGATTTTAAATATTTTAAAAATAAAAATAAAACTGAGTTAAATTTATTTGAAAATAATTCTCTTAGTTTGGATGATTATGAAATTGAGTTTTTTTCAAAAACAAATAAATTAATTGAAAAAATACAAAAAATTTCAAGTTTAAAGAAATTGGAAGTGTTCAAGCCAGAAGTGAAAAATTTTAATATTAATAAAAAGAACTTTAAAAAGAAAAAATATTATAAAAAAAAAACTATTAGAAAAAAAAATTAAATTAATCCTTTTTTTGGTGATGAAGCGTTTCCAATAAAATTTTTTTTAATTCTTCCTGATAAATAAGACTTTCTTCCCGCAACAACAGCATATTTCATTGCCTCCGCCATTTGAAAAGGATTGGATGCTTTTGCAATTGCAGTATTTATTAATACTCCGTCACAACCTATTTCCATCGCAATAGATGCGTCTGAAGCCGTCCCGATTCCAGCATCAATAATTAATGGTAGTTTGGTTTGTGCTCTAATAATTTTTATATTTAATTTATTTTGAATTCCTAAACCTGATCCAATTGGAGCTGCTAAAGGCATAATTGCACATGCACCTACATTTTCTAATCTTTTTGCCATTAAAGGATCGTCATTACAGTATACCATAACTTTAAAACCTTCTTTTGTTAAAACTTCTGTTGAATTTAATGTTTCAATCATATCTGGTAGTAAGCTTTTTTTATCTCCTAGAACTTCCAATTTAACTAATTTCCAACCACCAATTTCTCTGGCTAATCTTAATGTTCTTAATGCTTCATCAGAATTAAAACAACCTGCTGTATTTGGAAGATAAGTTATTTTTTTTGGATCAATATAATCCATTAAAAGTGGTCTATTTTTGTCAATAATATTTACTCTTCTCACTGCAACAGTGACAATGTCCGCTTTAGAAATTTTTATTGCTTTGGCACAATCTCTCATATTCTTATACTTTCCAGTGCCAACAATAAGTCTTGATTTAAATTTCTTTTTTGCAATTGTTAATAAATCTTTTTTTTTCATCATCCTCCTCCAATAAAATGAACTATTTCAATATTGTCATTTTTATTTATTTTGATCATATTTAATTTTTTTTTATCTATAATTTTTTTGTTTAATTCTATTGCTACTTTATTTAAAGGTATTTTTAGTTTTTTAATTAATATTTTCATCGACTGATTCTTATTAAATAGAACTTTTTTTCCATTTACCTTGATTTTTATTTTATTTTTAAATTTCATGCATTATAAGATTATTGTGAATAATATAATAATTATTAATGGTCCAAATCTTAATCTATTAGGTGAAAGAGAACAATCCCAATATGGAAAAATTACATTTAATGATTTAAAAAATATATGTTTAGAACACTCAAAAAAAATAGGTATAAAATTAGATTTTTTTCAGTCAAATTTAGAGGGAGAGATAGTAACCAAAATACAAAATGCTAGAAAAGAATATGGTGGCATAATTATCAATGCTGCTGGCTATACTCACACATCTGTATCTATTCGAGATGCACTCGATATATTTAAAAAACCAATAATAGAATTGCATATTTCAAATATATACAAAAGAGAAGAATTTAGACAAAAATCACTTATAAGTAATATTGTAACTGGGATTATTTGCGGTCTTGGGTCAAATGGTTATATTTTGGCCATAAATGCAATGCAAGAATTGCTAAAAAATGGAAATAGATAAAAAAATTGTAGTTAAATTAATTCAAGTCCTAGAAGATTTAAAAAAATCATTAAAAGGTGTTGATATTGAAACAAATGATAATGCTGTTAAAGAAGAAATAGATCTATCAGATAAAATAATTTTAAAAAGCCCTATAGTTGGAACAGCGTATCTTGCTGCAGAACCTGGAGGAAAAAAATTTGTTGAAATTGGAAAAAAAATAAAAAAGGGAGACACTGTTATGATTATAGAAGCTATGAAAACAATGAATCATGTTCCGTCAACATCAGATGGCGTGGTTAAAGAAATTTGTGTTGATGATGGTCAACCAGTCGAGTTTGATCAAAAAATTATAATTCTTGAGTAATGTTTAAAAAAATTTTAGTGGCCAATCGAGGTGAAATTGCTGTTAGGGTAATTAGAGCATGTAAAGAATGGGGAATCTCTACTGTGGCAATTCATTCAGATGTTGATAGAGAAAGCATGCATGTTAGATTGGCAGATGAAAGTGTATGCATAGGAACTCATCAACCAATAAATAGCTATTTAAATATTCCAGCAATAATGTCTGCAATTGAACTTACAAATGCAGAAGCAGTTCATCCAGGTTATGGTTTTTTATCAGAAAATCCAGAGTTCGCAAAAATTCTAGAAGATTATAAAATTAAATTTATTGGACCATCTTCAAAATTAATTCAAATGATGGGTGATAAAATACAAGCAAAAAAAATAGCTAAAGAATATGGTCTTCCTGTAATTGAAGGTTCAGATGGAGGAATAAAAGATAAAAAACATGCAAAAGAAATTTGTAAAAAAATTGGCTTTCCTGTTTTAATTAAAGCGTCAGCTGGTGGAGGCGGAAAAGGAATGAAAATAGTTTACAAAGAATCCGACTTTGATGATTTATTTGCTACAGCAAAAACAGAAGCACAAAAATATTTTGGTAATGATGAAGTTTATATAGAAAAATTTTTTCAAAATCCCAGACATATTGAAGTTCAGATTTTATCAGGAAAAAATAGAACTATTCATTTACATGAAAGAGACTGCTCCGTTCAAAGAAGACATCAAAAACTGATTGAAGAAACGCCTAGTCCTATTCTAAATAAAAATATAAGAAAAGATTTATTTGAAAAAACTGTAAATATGGTTAGCAAAATTGGTTATGAAGGAGCGGGAACAGTGGAATTCATATATGAAGATGAAAAATTTTATTTTTTGGAAATGAATACCAGAGTTCAAGTTGAGCATCCGGTTACAGAAGTTGTGACTGGTATAGATATTATAAAAGAGCAAATATACATTGCATTTTCAGGTGAGACTGCTCTTAAACAAGATGATATTTTGCCAAGAGGGCATGCTATAGAATGTAGAATTAATGCAGAAGATCCAAGTAAAAATTTTCAACCTTCACCAGGAAAAATTACAATGTGTCACCAGCCTTCTGGTTTTAGAACAAGAGTTGATGGAGCAATATATCAAGGTTATAAGATAACTCCATATTACGACAGTCTGGTTTGTAAATTAATTTGTCATGGAAGAAATAGAAGTGAGGCCATTCAAAGAATGAAAAGATCTCTGGATGAATTTGTAATTGAAGGTATTACAACAACAATTAATTTACATAAAAAACTATTAGATCACCCAAAATTTGTTAAATCTGATTTTAATGTTTCTTGGTTAGATAAAGAAAAAATTATTTAATAACACTTAATTAACCATATATCATAAACTGGATGGTCAAATAAACTTATTGAAGGACTTGACGAAAATGTCCATCCGTTAAACACAAAAACTTTATTATTATTTTTTAATGTAATATCTTGAACCTGCATATATGCTGTAACCTCAGGATTATCGTCAAATTCTGAATTTTTACATTTTAATATTTTAATAATTAAATTTTCAAATTTAGTTTCTTCATAAATATTCAAGGTTAATTGAGTTGTTATTGAACTAACTTTGTCTAAAATTTTAACTTCAACTGAATTTAGATCCGTGGCAAAAGATTTTATGTTGGATAACAATATTAAAATAGTAAAATAAAAAAAAATTTTTTTATTAATTTTTCCAAGTTTTATATTTTTTTTTAATTGCATTTGTATTGCCTTTAGGACTATACGCTTCATTAGATCCTGTAAGGTTTGGTTTATGAGGTTTTTGCCAATCAAATTTTTTTAATTCATTTGTATTTTCAATTTTGTTTTTAGTAAAATGCATCCAAGAATACCATTCATTTGATATTTTTGACGCATCTACTTCACCATTATAAATTACAAATCTTTTTCCTTTTTTTGTTTGATAGTATTTATTGCCAAAATTATCTTTGCCTACAAACTTTCCAAAAAAAAATATTGTAAGTCTAGTTCCAAATGTTTGATGATTCCACCAAGTAAAAATTTCTCTAAAAAGTGTCAACATAAAAATTTAAATAATTTTTCAATTTAAAATTGTAAAAAATAAATTAGACTAAAATTATAATTTGTATATATAATATTTATATTAAGACTCAAAAAAAAATAATTTAAGTAAAATATGGCAAAATATTTGGTTGAAACTTATTATAACTGCACGTTTAAAGTTAGTCATTATTTAAATGAAATCAGTGACAAAGAGCTTAAAAATTTAGAAAAAAGAGATGATGGTAAAATTGAAATCATTGATGTTAAACTGGATAATAGAAAAACCAAAAATCTTGATAAATTAAGCAAAATTTCTGAAGTAAATGAAAAAGATAATAACAAAATAGATCTTTTAACAGAAATAAAATCAAGTCCTGTAGTAAGTAATTTTACATCAAAAAATAATATTAATGAAAATAATAAAAGATTTGGTATGCCTGATAGAAGAAAGGGATATATACAAAAAGCTACTATAGGCAATCATAAAGTATACCTTCACACTGGCGAATATGAAGATGGTAAAATTGGAGAAATCTTTATTGATACAAGCAAGGAAGGAGAACTTGTAAAAGCTTTAATGAACAATTTTGCTATAGCTGTCTCTCTTGGTTTGCAATATGGAGTTCCTCTTGATGAATTTGTAAATGCATATGTTGAAACAAAATTTGAACCATCTGGTAAAGTTCATGGAAATGATAGAATTTTAAGTGCCACATCTATACTTGATTATATATTTAGAGAATTAGCAATTTCTTATTTAAATAGAGAAGATCTTGCTCATACACCATCTATAGGAATTTCTGAAAAGCAATCTGAGGAAAAATCAGATGACATAAATGATGATCATAATCAATTATTAAAAATTGTAAAAGACATATCAAGTAAAGGTTTTTTAAGAAGTAATTATAAAAAAAAATTGGTAGACCTATCTGATATTAGGATCAATCTAAAAGGAAAAAAATAATTATTTAATTTTTTTTATTAATAAATTTAGCTCTTTTAACTGATCTTCTTTAACTTCAGAAGGTGCATTCATCATTAAATCTTGAGCATTTTGATTCATTGGAAACATTGTAACTTCTCTTATATTTTTTTCTCCAGCCAACAACATTATTATTCTATCAATACCAGGTGCTATTCCTCCATGAGGAGGTGCACCATAACTTAAAGCATTAATCATTCCACTAAACTGTTCATCAACTATTTTCCTGTCATACCCTGCAACAGAAAATAATTTATACATTAATTCAGGAATATGATTTCTAATTGCTCCTGAAGATAGTTCGATTCCATTGCAAACAATATCATATTGGTAAGCTTTAATTTCTAATGGTTTCGAAAAATCTATATTTTTTATATTTCCTTGAGGCATAGAAAATGGATTATGACTAAAAACTATTTTATTTGTTTTTTCATCTTTTTCAAACATTGGATAATCAACAATCCAACAAAATGCAAAAATATCATGATTGGTCAAATTTAATTCATCTGCTATTTTTACTCTTGCCTGAGAGAGTATTTTTTCTACTTCTGAAATTTTCTCACATGCAAAAAAAATGCTGTCCCCCACTTTGGCATTTGAAATTTTCATTATTTCTTTTATTGATTCTGAATTAAAAAATTTTCCAACTGGTCCTTTTGCTTTTATTTCAGAATCTCTTTCAATAGTGAAATAAGCTAATCCAGAGGCTCCTTCTTCTTTTGCCCATTTATCTATGCCATCAAAAAAACTTCTTGGTTTATCTTTGCTATTTTTCACAACTATTCCACGTACAACAGCTCCCTTCTTTACAAGTTTTTTAAAAATTTCAAAATTTACATCATCTCTTTTAAATATTTCTGTAAAGTCATTTATAATTAAAGGATTTCTTAAATCAGGTTTGTCTGTTCCATATTTTAGCATTGAATCGTAATATGTTATTTTTGGAAACTTTTCATAAAGCATTTTTTTATCTGAAAATTCCTTAAAAACTTTTATCATTAATTTTTCTACTACTTCGAAGACATCTTCTTGTTCTACAAAAGACATTTCTAGATCAAGCTGATAAAACTCACCAGGACTCCTATCGGCTCTAGCATCTTCATCTCTAAAACATGGCGCTATTTGAAAATATCTATCAAATCCAGAAACCATTATTAATTGTTTAAATTGTTGTGGTGCTTGAGGAAGTGCATAAAATTTTCCTGGATTCAATCTACTTGGTACTAAAAAATCTCTAGCTCCTTCCGGGCTTGATGAAGTAAGAATAGGTGTTTGAAATTCTAAAAAACCAAATTTTTGCATTTCACTTCTAATAAATGAAATAACTTTTGATCTTAAAATTATATTATGATGAATTTTTTTTCTTCTTAAATCTAAAAATCTATATTTTAATCTTATTTCTTCAGAATATTCTTGATCTGAAAAAACTGGTAAAGGAAGTTCTTTTGTATTGCCCAAAACTTCATAAGAAATTATTGAAATTTCAATTTCACCAGTTTTTAAATCTTTATTTATTGTATCTTTACTTCTTTCAAAAACTTTTCCATTAATCTTTATTACTGTTTCTAAGGATAGTTTTTCTAATTCTTTAAAGTTTGGATGATTATTTTCTATTACACATTGAGTAATGCCATAATTATCTCTTAAATCCAAAAAAAGTAAATTTCCATGGTCTCTCTTCTTATTTATCCAGCCGCTCAAGGAAATATTTTTATTTTTTTCCTTAATTGTTAATTCGCCACAAGTATGAGTTCTATATTTATTCAAAAAGTTACCTATAAAATTTCTTTAATTGTTCTTAAGTCAATTGCTTTCTTTTTTTTTAAACTTAACTCATCTACTTTATATATAAAATCTGCAATTTTACCATATGACCTATCTATTCTTTTAATTATAAAATCAATAAGTTTTTTATCAATTTGAATCTGTCTGTCAGAAAAATTTTTTAATATAATTGCAAACATTAAATCATCATCAGGGTTATCAATTTTTGCAAAAAGACAATTTTTGGATCTTGATTTTAAATCATTTAATTTAAAATTAATTTCATTAATAGGGTTTACTGAATTAATAATTAAATATTTATTATCTTGATCAACTAAATTAAATATAGAGTACATTAGCTTTTCATCGCATTTGTTAGTATAATTATCGATTATAATGTTTTCGAACAGTTTAAATTTTTTAAAAACTTCGTCATTAATCTCTTCTTCTATTACCTTGATTCCTTTATTTTTATTAAGGAAAATATTAACAAGATGAGATTTTCCACTAAATTTTTCTCCATATATATTTACAATATTTTTTTCCCATTTTGGCCATTTTTCTATTAATTGAAAGGCATAGTAATTACTTTTGCTTACATAAAAATCATTATAGTTGAAATTTTGTGTATGTTTAAAGTTTAATAATAATTGATTTAAATTTTTCACTCTAAGCTCCAAATTGGATTGTTTGTATTTAAATTAATATTACTATTTATAAACTCATTTATAAATTTATCTGGTGTACCATTGTAGATTACTTTGTAGAATGTTTTTTCATTAGAAAAACTATCAATATAATAATTTGAAACCAAATCTAAATCATAAAGTTTTTTTTCTAAGTCTTGAATTAAATCAAAATTTTTTGAATTTACTGAAAGTGTTATTGGAAATTTGATTGATAAGTTAATTGTATTTAATTTTTTCCATTGTTTTTCAAATTCTAATTTTAAATCTTGAATTATATTTTCAACAGATTGATTTTCATTCCAAATAAATTGTTTATTAGATATAATTAATTTATTATTAATATTAGTTTTAATTAAAGCATTAAAATTATTTTTTTTTTGAAATAAAATTAATATAATATAATCTTTGATTGCATATTTTGATACGATTTCTTTAAAATTATAATCTTCAATGTTGTAAATATTTTTTTTTATAAAATTTATATCTTCTATATCTTCATTTGGAAGAATATAATTTAAGAGAAAGTAATTCTCATTAGATTTGTTCCAGTTTACATAGAAAGTGTTTTCTGAAAATAATAATAGTTGATTTTTTTCACTATTAATTAAAATAGGTACTAAAATTAAATCTTTTTCCACTGGAATTGAAGGAAAAATATTTTTTCTTTCTAAATAATTAAATAATAGTTTTTTATTAAACTCTACCTCAAAATTTGAAATATATTTATTATCAACAAACTTTTCATCTACAATAGAAAAGGATTCGATTAAGCCATAAATAGCTTTTATATTTATTAATTTTTTTAAATCATGTTCTTTTAATACTGTAGTCTTTAAAAGAATCTGTTCAAAAGCTTTTTTAAAAGCTAAATCAATAACTTTTTCTTTATTAAAATTATTGTTATAAGGTTCTGATATCTCTAAATCTGTTATTTTATAAGCATTTGCATTTGCGCTGGTTGTGGAAAACTTATTAAAAAATATTAAGAAAAATAAAAACAATATATAAATTGAAAATCTAAATTTATTTTTTTTTTTAATTGTATTGAGCATATATGAAAAACAATAATCTAACATACGAAAAGAGTGGAGTTAATATTAAAGCAGCAGATAATTTCGTAAAATTTGTATCTTCATTATCAAAAAAAAGAGGAAATAGTAAGAATTTTGAAAATATAGGTGGATTTGGCTCAATAACAAATATTCCTACCAATGTTAAAAATCCTCAATTAGTAGCAAGTACAGATGGCGTTGGAACGAAAATTGAGATTGCTAATGAATTAAACAATTTTGGAACTATAGGCATTGATCTTGTTGCGATGTGTGTAAATGACCTAATTGTACAAGGAGCTAAACCTCTCATTTTTTTAGATTATATTTCTATAAATAAAGTTGAATTAAAAAAATTAAAACAAATTATTAAAGGAATAGTTAAAGGGTGCAAAATTTCTGGATGTAAATTAGTTGGAGGAGAAACAGCTGAAATGCCTGGAACATATTCAAAAGGTAAGTTTGATATTGCAGGATTTTCCGTAGGCATAGTAGATAAAAAAAATATTCTAAATAAATCAAAAATAAAAATAGGCGATTTAGTTCTTGGTGTTCCATCCAGTGGAGTTCATTCAAATGGATACTCGTTAATAAGATACATATTAAAAAAAAATAAAATCAAAATTAAAAAAAACAAATTTTTAAAAAGAGAATTAATTAAGCCAACAAAAATTTATGTAAAAGAAATTTTAAGTTTAATTGAAAAAAGATTAATAAATGGCTGTGCAAATATCACTGGTGGAGGACTTAAAGATAATTTAAAAAGAATTTTACCAACAAATGTATCTGCAAATATCGACTTAGGAAAAATAAAAACAAATGGTATTTTTAAATGGATTCATTCACAAGGCGTTAGTAATGCTGAAATGTTGAAAACATTTAATTGTGGAATCGGCTTTTGTATAATAATAAAATCAAAAAATTCAAAAAAAATAAAAAAACACTTTCCAAGAAATTTCCAACCTTATGTAATTGGAAAAATAGTAGATGGAAAAAAAAATATTGTGCTAAATGGAAAAATTAAATGGTAATAAAAAGTTAAGAGTTTCTGTCTTTATATCTGGAAGAGGAACTAACTTAAAATCTCTTATAAACTTTTCAAAAAATAAAAGTTCCACAATTAAAATATCTTTGGTTATCAGTAACAACAAAAAAGCAAAAGGGTTGGTTTTTGCAAAAAAAAATAAAATTCGTTTTTTAATAATTAATTATAATAATAAAAAAGTAGCTGAAAATAAAATTTTATTATATTTGAATAAAAACAAAATAGACTTAATTTGTTTAGCTGGATTTATGAAAATTCTTACAAAAAGAGTTTTGAATAGATACAAAAATAAAATATTAAATATTCATCCATCATTACTTCCTAAATATAAAGGCTTAAATACCCATAAAAGAGTAATTGTTAATAAAGAAAAATTTACTGGTTGTACCGTCCATTTAGTCAATACAAAATTAGACTCTGGTAAAATAATTCTTCAAAAAAAAATCAGAATATTTAAAAAAGATAATGCTAAAACTTTAGAAAAAAGAGTACTTAAGATTGAAAATCAATTATATCCTAAGGCAGTTAAAAAATTTCTATTTGCTAATTTTTAAAAAAAAAATCTATTTCTATTTTTGCATTTTCCGTACTGTCAGAACCATGTACTGAATTTTTATCTATTGATACTCCATATTTTTTTCTAAGAGTTCCATTTTCAGCTTTTAAAGGATCTGTTGCACCCATCAATTTTCTGTTATCTAATACTGCATTTTCTTTTTCAAGAATCATTACAACAATTGCACCAGATGATAAATAGGTACATAAGTCGTTATAAAATGGCTTTGATTGATGAACTTGATAAAATTTTTCTGCTTCATGTTTCTCGAGCTTAATTTTTTTTTCTTTTAGAATCTTAAAATCATTATTTTTAAAAACTTGTTTAATTTCTTCGCTTAAATTTCTTTCTACAGCGTCAGGTTTTATTATTGAAAGTGTCTGTTCTAAATTACTCATAATTATCCTCCACAAATTTATTTAATAATCTTACTCCATAGCCAGTAGCACCGCCAGAATTTAAAGCGCCTGCATATTTTGAAAAAGCCATGCCAGCAATATCTAAATGAGCCCAAGGAGTTTTGTTAATAATAAATCTTTGCAAAAATTGTGCTGCTGTTGTTGAGCCTGCTCCACCTACATAATTTATATTTTGCATATCTGCATTTTTAGAGTTTATAAGTTTGTCAAAGTTTTTGTGAAGAGGCATTCTCCATAATTTTTCATCAACTCTTTCACCAGCTTCAAGTAATTGTTTTGATAGCTTATCATCATTAGAAAAAAGCCCTGCGTACTCTGAACCCAAAGAGACAATGATAGCACCGGTTAAAGTTGCTAAATCAACCATCAATTTAGGTTTAAATTTTTTTTCAGTGAAAGTTAAAGCGTCTGCTAAAACTAATCTACCTTCAGCATCAGTATTTAGTACTTCTATAGTTTTTCCACTATAAGATTTTACAATATCACCAGGTCTTTGAGCATTTCCACTTACCATATTCTCAACAATTCCTACTACACCAACTGCATTAATTTTTGCTTTTCTAAGTGCAAAACTTTTCATTAATCCAACAACAACAGCTGAGCCTGCCATATCATAAGTCATATCTTCCATAAATCTTGCTGGTTTTAGTGAGTAGCCGCCAGTATCAAAACAAACTCCTTTTCCAACAAATGCTAAAGGTTTTGATTTTGATTTATTGCCTTTCCATTCAATAGTTACAAGATATGAACCTCTAATACTTCCCTGACCTACTCCAAGCAAAGCATTACATCCTAATTTTTTTAATTTTTTTTCATCATAAACTGTTACTTTTAATCCAAATTTTTTTAATTTGATTAATCTTTTAGCATATTCGTCTGGATGCAAAACATTACCTGGTTCAGAAACTAGATCCTTAGTAAAATTAACTCCACGTAGAACAGCATCTAGTTTATATTTAATTTTTGGATTGATCTGATTTTTTCTTTTTAAAATATTTAAAACTATTTCTTTTTTTGATTTTTTAGTTTTATATAAATTAAATTCGTAAGATTTCAATTCTGTGCCATGCACAAATTGATTTAAAAAAATTTTATTTTTTGTAGATGAATAATTAGAGCCAACTATCGTGATATTTTGAATATCGTTTTTTTTGATATAGTCATAAAATTTAGCTCCTAACTCTTCCGAGGCTTGAGCGTTGTTTTTACTCGATAACAATATAAGTACCACTTTTTGATCAAAGTCTATATTTATTGATTCAATTTTATTTTTTTTGTTATTCTTATTTTTCTTTAAATAATTGAGTATTTTTTGATTTGTTTTATCGTCAAAAATCCCTTTAAATTCAGAAATTTTAGTATCATTGCCTAAAAATAGAGCTGTATTTTTGGATAAGCTTTTTTGTGTATCTAAATAATTTATTTTTAAAGTCATTTATATTAAATATAGTATAGGTT
>CACIPT010000011.1 GCA_902588595.1 uncultured Pelagibacteraceae bacterium
CCTGTATTAAAAAAAGTAATAAAATCAAAAAAAAAATATAGTGTTCATGATGAAAAAAATAAATACAAAAATGGGGATAAAGTTTCAATTATTGAATGTAGACCTCACTCGAAAACAAAAAAATTCGAAGTTTTAGGAGAAAATAAATGATACAAGTTCAAACCGAATTATTAGTTGCAGATAATACTGGTGCAAAAAGAATTGAATGCATAAAAGTTCTTGGTGGATCAAAAAGAAGATATGCAAGTATTGGAGACACTATAGTCGTAGCTGTTAAAGAGGCCATACCAAAAGGTAAGGTAAAAAAAGGTTCTGTTCACAAAGCTGTAGTGGTTAGAGTTAAAAAAGGTATCCATAGAAATGATGGTTCAAAAGTAAAATTTGATAATAATGCAGCTGTATTAACTGATGAAAAAGGAGAACCTATTGGAACAAGAATTTTTGGGCCCGTAACAAGAGAACTTAGAACAAGAGGACAAATGAAAATAATATCACTAGCTCCGGAGGTCTTATAAAAATGATCAAAAAGGGAGATAAGGTTAAAATTTTAACAGGAAAAGATAAAAGCAAAGAAGGTGAGATTATTGAGATTGACAGACCAAACAATAGAGCAAAAATTAAAGGAATTAATATAGTTAAAAAACATGTTAAAGCCACTAAAGAAAAGAAAGGTGGAATAATTTCCAAAGAAAATTTTATTGATATTTCAAACCTTTCTTTATTTGAGAAAAATAAAAACAAAACAAAAGAAATTAAAAAATAAAAATGGCAAGATTAAAAGAAATATTTGCGAAAGAAATTAAACCAAGTTTAAAACAACAGTTTGGATATAAAAACCATTATATGGTTCCTGAAATACAAAAAATTGTTTTAAATATGGGTATGGGCATTGATGGAAATGATACAAAAATATTAAAATCTAGCCAAGAAGATTTGGCCGCAATAACAGGTCAAAGACCAATAATAACAAAATTCAAAAAATCAATTTCGAATTTTAAAACGAGAAAAGATACAAATGCTGGTCTTAAAGTAACATTAAGAAGAAATAAAATGTATGAGTTTGTTGATAGATTGGTAAATATTGCATTACCAAGAATTAAAGATTTTAGAGGTTTATCAATAAAAGGTTTTGATAAATTTGGAAATTATACGTTTGGCATAAAGGAGCATATAATTTTTCCTGAAGTAAATTTTGACAAAGTTGAAAAAATAAGAGGTCTAGATATTACAATTGTTATTAAATCAATTAAAAAAGAAGATAGTTTTGAATTACTAAAAAAACTAAACTTTCCATTCAAAAATAATAAGGATAATTAATGGCTAAACAGAGTTCAATAAATAAAAACAATAGAAGAATTAAATTAGCAAATAAATTTTATGATAAAAGAAAAAAACTTAAAGAAATAATAATGGATAAAAAAATATCTTTAGAAGAAAGGTTTAAAGCACAACAGAAATTGTCAAATTTACCAAGAAATTCTTCAAAAGTGAGAGTAAGAAACAGGTGCCAGATAACTGGAAGACCGCATGGTGTTTATAGAAAATTAAAAATATCAAGAATTGCATTAAGGCAATTGGGCTTGGAAGGAAAAATTCCAGGAATGATTAAATCAAGCTGGTAGAAAGGAAATTATGAGTTTAAATGACCCAATAGGAGATATGTTAGCAAGAATAAAAAATTCACAATTAAGAAATCACAAAAAAGTGGAACTACCATCATCAAATTTTAAAGTAAAAATTTCAGAAGTTTTAAAAAATGAAGGATATATTATTGATTATAAAGTTTCATCTGATGAAAAATTACCAAAATTAGAGATAGAATTAAAATACAACTATGGATCACCTGTAATTAGCTCTATTCAAAGAGTTTCAAAACCTGGAAGAAGAATATTTTCAAGTGCAGAAAGTCTTCCAAAAATTAATAATGGCCTAGGTATAGCTATAGTATCAACTCCAAGAGGAGTGATGACTGACATAGATGCTAGAAAACAGAAAATAGGCGGAGAAATTATTTGTAAGGTATTTTAATGTCTAAAATTGGTAAAACAAATATTTCTATTCCAGAAAAAGTTAAAGTGATATTGAACGGCAATCTATTAAATATAGAAGGCCCACTAGGAAAAAAATCATTAAATATAGATATAAACATGTTTGATCTAAAAATAGATGATGGAAAATCTGTGTCAATAAAACCAAAAAACATAAATCAAGAAACTAAACGTTTGTGGGGTATGAATAGAAGTTTGGTTAATAACGCAATAATTGGTGCAAGCAAAGGATATTCAAAAACTTTAGAATTAAATGGAGTTGGATACAGAGCTTCTTTAAAAGGAAAACAACTAAGCATGCAACTAGGATTTAGTCACGATGTTAACTTTGACATACCAGATACAATAAAAATTACAGTTGAAAAACAAACAATTATTAAAATAAATGGTAGTGACAAACAAGAAGTTGGCATGATAGCATCAAAAATCAAATCTATTAGACCTCCTGAGCCATATAAAGGAAAAGGCATTAAAGAACAAGGTCAATATATTTTAAGAAAAGAAGGTAAGAAAAAATAATGAAATTAACCACAAAACAAAGAAAGATATTTAGAGTTAGAAAAAATTTAAAGAAAGTTTCTAGCTATGACAGACTAAGATTGAGCATATCTAGATCGTCAAAAAACATAAGTGCACAAATAATAGATGATAATAAAAATATTACAATTTTGTCAGCATCATCTAAAGATAAATCTATTAAATCTTTAAACAAAAAAAATAAGACTGAATTATCACAGACCGTTGCAGAAATTTTAGCTAAAAAAGCTCTAGAAAAAAAAATTACAAAAATTTATTTTGATAGAGGCTTTTATAAATATCATGGTAGAGTCAAAATTTTTGCTGAAACATTAAGAAAAAATGGAATGGAATTTTAATATATGGAAAAAAATGAAAAAAATAACGAGTATTTAGA
The DNA here is from genome assembly GCA_902588595.1 of uncultured Pelagibacteraceae bacterium. GTDB lineage: Bacteria > Pseudomonadota > Alphaproteobacteria > Pelagibacterales > Pelagibacteraceae > Pelagibacter. Next base: position 2,962 of record CACIPT010000011.1, read on the forward strand.
AAAATTAGTTCACATTAACAGAATTACAAAAGTAGTTAAGGGTGGTAGAAGGTTTGGTTTTTCTGCTTTAGTAGTTGTTGGAAATCAAAATGGTAAAATCGGCATTGCTCATGCCAAAGCAAAGCAGGTTCCAGACGCAATTAAGAAAGCTAATGAATTAGCAAGAAGAAAATTCATACATATACCATTAAGAGAAGGAAGAACAATTCATCATGATATTTATGGAAAAGATGGAGCTGGAAAAATTAAATTAAGAGCTGCACCAAAAGGTACAGGGATAATTGCTGGTGGACCAGTAAGAGCTGTATGCGAAGTTTTAGGTATAAAAGATATAGTAGCAAAATCTTTAGGAACTGCGAATCCACACAATGTAATTAGAGCTTGCATAAAAGCACTTTTAAAACAAAATTCACCAAAAAATATATCTATTTTAAGAAATAAGAAAATTTCGGAAATTATTGAAAAAAGAGGATAATGACAAATTTAAATTCTACATCGCAAGTTAAAATAAAAAAAATCAGAGTTGGTAGAGGAATAGGATCTGGTAAAGGAAAGACTTCTGGAAGAGGTGTAAAGGGACAAAAATCTAGAAGTGGAGTTGCAATAAAAAGCTTTGAAGGTGGTCAAATGCCACTATACAGAAGACTACCTAAAAGAGGTTTTAATCCTTTAAAAAAAGAAAAAATTGCAAAATTAAACTTGCATAAAATTCAAGATTTAATTGAAAAAAAAAAAATAAATCAAGACTCTAAAATAGACATTGAGGTATTAAAAAATTCAAAAATTGTTAATAAATCATTTAACAAAATTAAAATACTTGGATCAGGAGATGTAAAGACAAAAATTAATCTAAGTGTTGATTTTATTTCTAAATCAGCAAAAGAAAAATTAGAAAAAGTAGGAAGTACTATAAATTTGAAAAAAAAAAAATAAATTTTTATGAGCGAAGCTTCTCAGACTCACGATTTAAGAAATAGAATTCTTTTCACTTTATTTATCCTGTCAGTTTACAGGTTTGGTACCTTTATTCCAATACCTGGAATTGATCCAGAACAACTTCAAGTTATGATGGAAAGCAATCAAAAAGGCTTGCTAGGAATGTTTAATGTATTTGCAGGAGGTGCTGTTAGTAGAATGGCAATTTTTGCACTTGGTATTATGCCTTATATTTCTTCATCAATTATAGTTCAATTACTTACAGGTGTTTCAGATTATTTTAAAAATTTAAAAAGCCAAGGAGAAATGGGCAGACAAAAGATTACACAAATAACAAGATATGGAACAGTGTTGCTTGCTACTGTACAAGGTTATGGATTATCAGTTGGATTAGAATCATCTGCAAATCTAGTAATAAATCCTGGTATCTTTTTTAAAATTACTACTGTAACAACAATAGTTGCTGGAACAATGTTCTTAATGTGGCTTGGAGAACAAATAACACAAAGAGGTATAGGAAATGGTATTTCGCTTATAATATTTTCTGGAATAGTTGCAGAAATCCCTAGAGCTTTAGTTACAACATTTGAATTAGGTAGAACAGGAGCGATTTCTACAGCTATGATAATTCTTATATTTATTTTGTTATTATTAACAATCATGTTTATAGTTTTTATGGAAAGAGCTTTAAGAAAAATACTTATTAATTATCCTAAAAGACAAATGGGAAATAAAATGTATGGTGGTGACTCTTCGCATTTACCATTAAAAATAAATTCAGCAGGAGTTATTCCAGCTATATTTGCATCTGCTTTATTGTTATTACCTGTCACATTTTCAAATTTTAATGTTTCTCAAAATGATACTTTTCAAACAATAATATCTTTTTTTTCACAAGGACAACCTCTTTATATGCTTCTATATGCTTCAGGAATTATATTTTTTACTTTTTTTTATACTTCAATTACTTTTAATCCAACTGAGACAGCAGAAAACTTAAGAAAATATGGCGGATTTATACCTGGTATAAGACCAGGAGAAAGCACTGCTTTATATATTGATACCATATTAACAAGATTAACAACAATAGGTGCATTGTATTTAACACTTGTATGTTTAATGCCAGAATTTTTAATTGCAAATTACCCAATACCTTTTTACTTAGGAGGAACATCAATTTTAATTGTTGTTGTTGTTGCAATTGATACAGTTACCCAAATACAAACTAGATTAATGAGCTCACAATATGAGCAACTTATAAAGAAAACTAAATTTGGAAGATAATTAAAAGTGAATGTTGTAATTTTTGGACCACCAGGTGCAGGAAAAGGAACTCAGGCTCAGAATATTGTAAAAAAATTTAATCTTCATCAAGTTTCAACAGGAGATCTTCTCAGAACTGAAATTAAAAATAAATCTGAAATTGGTAAAGAAATTGAAGAAATTATTTCTAAAGGTGATTTTGCAACCGATGATATAGTTAATAATCTTATAAAAAATATTATATTTGATCCTCAAAAAAAAGATAAATTAATATTTGATGGATATCCTAGATCATTAGGTCAGGCTAAAAATTTAGATTTATTGTTAGATAGCTCAAACCAAAAAATTGATTTTATTTTTTTTCTCAATGTAAATAAAGACACAATAGTAAAAAGAATTGAGAGAAGAAAAATTTTAGAAAAAAGGTCAGACGATGACTTAGAAACCACTCTTAAAAGGTATGATACTTACATAGATACAACTAGACCTGTCTTGGATTTTTATTCCTCAAGAAGAAATTTTTATGAAATAGATGGAAGTGAAAAAATCGAAGTAATTTCAAGCAAAATTGAACAAATTATCACTGTATAAGACATTGACATTAAAAGAGCTTCTTATATAAAAGGCTAAATTTTATCACAATATTATGGCTCGAATAGCAGGTGTAAACATTCCTCAAAATAAATTGGTTCATATTGGACTTACATATATATACGGAATAGGTGATAAATTTTCTGATAAAATTTGTAAAGCATTAGAAATACCTCAATCAACAAGAGTTAATCAATTAACAGATGATCAGATATTAAAAATTAGAGAATATATTGATAAAAATTTTAGTGTAGAAGGAGATTTAAGAAGAGAAAATTCTTTAAGCATAAAAAGATTGATTGATTTAGCGACTTACAGAGGATCTAGACACAGAAAAAAATTACCAGTGCGTGGACAAAGAACAAGATGTAATGCAAGAACAAGAAAAGGAAAAGCTATAGCAATTGCCGGAAAAAAATTAACACCCTTAAAAAAATAAATTTATATTATTAATGAGCAAAGAAAAAAAAAATAACATAGAAAAAAAAGATAACGTTCAAGAAAAAGTTAAAACTGTAAAAAAAAGTTCTTACTCAAAAAAAAAAAAAAAAAAAAAAAATATTTTGAATGGTATAGCTTATGTTCAATCAACTTTTAACAATACTATAGTTTCAATAGCTGACACAAATGGAAATATTGTCTCATGGGCATCTGCTGGTGAAAAAGGTTTTAAAGGATCTAGAAAATCAACACCATATGCAGCACAAGTAGCAGCTGACTCTGCTGCTGCTAAAGCTTTAGAAGTAGGAATGAGGACTTTATCAGTAGAAGTTAAAGGACCTGGCTCAGGAAGAGAAACTGCTTTAAGAGCATTACAAGCAAGAGGATTTAAAATTATTTCTATTAAAGATACAACACCGATGCCACACAATGGAACCAGACCACCAAAAAAAAGGAGAGTATAAATGGAATCTACGAATGTTAATATAAAAAATTGGAAATCACTAATCAAACCAGGAAAACTTGATATTCAATTAAGTGAAGATAAATCTTATGCAAAAATCATAGCCGAACCTTTAGAAAAAGGTTATGGTTTAACTTTAGGAAATTCTTTAAGAAGAATACTTCTTTCTTCTATAAGAGGAACTGCTGTTACTGCTATTCAAATAGATGGAGTTCTTCATGAATTCTCTTCTATAAAAGGTGTAAGAGAAGATGTTACAGATATAGTTTTAAACGTAAAATCTCTTGCACTAAAAAGTAATATCGAAGGAAGTAAAAAACTTATTTTGGATGCTAAAGGACCTGGTGAGATAAAAGCTGCTAACATCTCAACTATTGCTGACATTCAAATATTAAACCCTGATCTAGTAATTTGTAATTTAGATGAAAATACAAACTTTCATATGGAAATGACAATTGGAAATGGAAAGGGATATGTATCTGCTGATATGAATAAGCCAGAAGAACCTCCACTTGGACTAATACCAATCGATTCACTTTTTAGCCCAGTTAAAAAAGTATCTTATTCAGTTAGCACTGCTAGAGAAGGAAAAGCTTTGGATTATGATAAACTTACCATGGAAATAGAAACAAATGGCTCAATCTCAGCAGAAGATGCAGTAGCATATTCTGCAAGAATTTTTCAAGATCAATTAGGAATGTTTGTTAACTTTGATGAACCACAAGAGGTTCTTGTTAGAGAAAAACCCTCAGAGCCTGAATTTAATAAAAATTTGTTAAGAAAAGTTGATGAATTAGAACTTTCTGTAAGATCTATGAATTGTTTAAAAAATGATAATATAATTTATATAGGTGATCTAGTTCAAAAATCAGAAGGCGAAATGCTTAGAACTCCAAACTTTGGAAGAAAATCTTTAAATGAAATTAAGGAAGTATTGAACACTATGTCTTTGTATTTAGGCATGGAAATTCCAAATTGGCCACCTGAAAATATTGCTGAATTATCAAAAAAACTTGAAGAAGCTATCTAATGAGACACAAAATTGGTTACAAAAAATTAAATAGAACTTCTGAGCATAGAAAAGCATTAATAAAAAATATGCTCAATTCATTGATTAAATATGAACAGTTAACAACTACACTTCCTAAAGCAAAAGTTCTTAAACCTCAGGCTGATAAAATTATTACATTAGGAAAAAAAAATAATTTGCAGAATTCAAGAACTTTAGTTTCTAAATTGCAAGATATTAAATCAGCAAATAAAGTTAAAAAAACATTAGCAAAAAGATATGAATCTAGAAAAGGTGGATATACACGAATTGTTAAAGCAGGTTATAGATATGGAGATAATGCGCCTCTAGCTATAATAGAATTTGTAGATAGAGATGTTGAAGCTAAAAGGGTAGACAAAAAAAAAGATATCAAAAAAAATCCTGAGGAAAAAAAAACAGTCCCAGCATAATTTCATTATATAGATGAGTAAGTTTTATATCGTAGATCCATCATACGAAGGTGTAAGAATTGATAAATGGATAAGAAATAATTTGGGAAAAGTTCCTCAAGGTTTGATTGAAAAATCTCTTAGAGCAGGAAAAATAAAGTTAAACAAAAAAAAAACCAAAAGTTCAACCAAATTAAATATTAAAGATATTATTAATGTTCATGATGTTGAATTTAAAGAAAGAACTATAGAAAAAAAAATAAAATTCAAACCAACAAATGAAGTTATTAAAGAAAATGAAGATTTAATTATAGATAATAATGAAAACTTTATAGTTGTAAATAAAGAGTCAGGCATAGCTGTACAGGGCGGAACCAAATCAAAAAAAAATTTAATTGATATATTTGCAAAAAGCAAAATATTTGAAAATAGCAAACCATATTCTGTTCACAGATTAGACAAAGATACCTCTGGAGTATTTATTATTGCAAAAAATAGAGATACAGCAAAGCTATTTACATCATTATTTAGATTAAGAAAAATTCATAAAACTTACTTAGCGATTTGTTATGGTGAATTGCAAACTAACAAAGGAATTTTTAATCAAGATTTAATCAGATATGAGGGGAATAAAAAAATAACAGAAAAGTCTAAAACTACTTACAAAGTTATTGATAAAAATTCAAACTATACATTATTAGAAATGAATCCTATAACTGGAAGAAAACATCAGTTAAGAAAACAACTTTCGCTTATAGGGCATCCTATATACGGCGATGATAAATATACTTTTGAAAATAATTTAAATACTACAAATAAAGAACTAATGCTTCATTCATATAAAATAAAATTTATTATAAATAACAAAAAATATACCTATAAAGCTTTACTTCCTAGTTACTTTAGAAAATTAATTAAAACTAAAAGGCTTAATTTTTTAAATTAATACACAAATTTTTTATAAGTCTTTCTGGCAATTCATTGTAATTTTGATTATTAATTTTTTTTAAATTAGTAATACTTTTGTGTTTTAATCCACATGGTATAATTTTTTTATAATTTGAAATGTCATTATTAATATTTATTGAAAATCCATGATAAGCAACCCACCTTTTAACCTTAATACCTATTGCTGCAACTTTCATATCTTTATTATTTAATTTTATCCAAATACCAATATTTTTTCTATCACTATAAGAATTAATTCCAAAATCTTTTAATGAAATTATGATTGTATTTTCAATAATATTTAAGAATTTTCTTATATCTTTATTTCTATTATTTAGGTTGATTGCTAGATAACAAATTAATTGACCTGGTCCATGCCATGTAATCTTTCCTCCTCTTGAAGTTTCAATTAAATCAATTGATTTATCTATGATTTCACCTTTCTTGTAACTTGTACCAGCAGTAAAAATTGATGGATGTTCTAATATCCAGATTAATTCTTTTGCTTCATTTTTAATTATTTTAGCAACTCTTTTCTCTAGAAATTTTAATGCATCTAAATAATTTACTGGTTTTATTGATCTTTTTATCTCTATACTCATTAAAGAATTGTAATATAAAAATTATCCATTAATAGTGCCATATAAAAATAAAGGTTTTTTATGACTTTAGTAAGAAAAATAAAAGATAAAAAAGTCAATTTTGAATTTAATAAAGAATATATCAAGGTTGTAACAGATAAAATAGCAAATAATGATGCTACATTTATTTCAAATTCATTTAGAGAAATGCACCCAGCCGATGCAGCAGATATTATTGAGCATCTTAATGAAAATGATAGAGAAAACTTAATTAAATTAAATAATTTTAAGATTGATCCAGAAGTATTTGTTGAGATAAATGAATCAGTCCAATCAGAGGTAATTAAATATTTATCAAAAGACTCTATTGTTTATATATTAAAAAATTTGGAATCTGATGACTCAATTAAAATTTTAGAAAACATAGATGAAAAAAATAAAAATGATATTTTAAGCTCATTACCACCAAAAGATAGGTTTGTACTTTTAGAAAGCTTAAGCTATCCTGAGGACTCTGCTGCAAGAATTATGCAAAGAGAATTCACTGCTATTCCAAGCAACTGGTCAGTAGGACAAACTATTGATTATTTAAGAGAAAATAAAGACCTGCCAGAAGAATTTTTAGAGATTTTTGTAGTTGATAATGAATTTAAACCTATTGGATCAGTTCCTTCATCAAAAGTTTTAAGAACTCCAAGAGAAACAAAAATGAATTCAATAATGAATGAATCACAATTATCAATACCAGTTGATATGGATAGAGAGGAAGTTGGACATTTATTTGAGAACTATAACTTAAATTCAGCCTGTGTAGTTGATAAAAATAACAAGTTAGTTGGAATGATAACTAGTGATGACATACTAACAGTATTAAAGGAAGAAGCTGAAGAAGATGCATTAAGACTAGCCGGAGTAGGCGATGAAGAAATTACTGATGGAGTATTTAAAAAAACTAAAAGAAGATTTACTTGGCTTTTATTAAATTTGTTTACCGCCATCATTGCTTCTGTAGTTATAGGCTTTTTTCAAGAAGACATTGAAAAAGTTGTAGCATTAGCAGTCTTAATGCCAATAGTTGCCTCAATGGGAGGTAATGCTGGAATGCAAACACTTGCTGTAACCATTAGAACTATAGCAACAAACGAATTAACTAAAAATAATTTTTCAGAAAATATATTAAAAGAATTTTCAATTGGAATTTTAAATGGAATTATATTTGCAATTATTAGCGCTATTGTTGTTCAGCTATGGTTTAACGATACTACTCTTTCATTAATTATATCAATTTCAATGGTATTAAACATGATTGTTGCAGGACTTTTTGGAATTTTGGTTCCAGTATCATTGAAAAAAATGAATATAGATCCAGCCATATCTTCTAGTGTATTTGTAACTACAATTACAGATGTTATTGGATTTTTATCTTTTTTAGGTATTGGAGCTTATTTTTTCTATTAAAGTTAATAATTATCAATTAGTCTTATTTTTTTATTATAATAAGCCAAAAATATCTTAAAGTTATTTTTGTTGTAATTTTTTGATAAATTTTTTTTATTTCTTATTTCTAAATATTCAATTTTAATATTTTTTATATTATTTATTTTAATAACAATATCATTAAGATTTTTTTTAAGTGATATATTTTTTTTTATTTTGCTTTTATATTTTAATAGTAAATTTGCAATAAAAGAAGATTTTTTAATATCATTACTATTTAGTAAAATATTTCTTGAGGATAAAGCTACTTTATTTTTATCACGTATAGTTGAACATGAAAAAATATTTGTTTTAAATCTATTTTTTATAAATTTTTTGATTAATAATAGTTGTTGATAATCTTTTTCTCCTAAAAAAATATGTTTTGGTCTAAATTTTTGCAAAAACTGGTTTATTACAGCTAAAACACCTTCAAAATGACCTGGTCTATATAATGCACACATTATTTTATCATTTTTACTTAATTTAATTTTCGCATTCTTTTTATCTCTATAAATTTCGTTTACATTTGGAGTTAATACATAATCAACTTTTAATCTTTTGAGAATATTAATATCTTTCTTCAAATTTCTTGGGTAATTTTTTAGATCTCTTTTTTTATTGAATTGCGTAGGATTTATAAAAATACTTACTAAAGTTTTATTGCAGATTCTTTTTGAAGATTTAATAAGAGAAATGTGGCCTTTATGCAATGATCCCATTGTAGGAACAAAACCTATGTTTGCCTTAAAATTAACTTCTTTATTTAATTTATTTATGCTTTTAAAAATAATCATTTATGGTACTTCATTTAATTAATACATTCTAATGATAAGACAAGCAATAATACCATTGGCAGGTTTAGGTACAAGACTACTACCTTTAACAAGTGTTTATTCTAAAGAACTTTTGCCAATTAATGGAAAACCAGGTTTAGAATATATTATTGAAGAATGCATAGAAGCAGGCATAAAAGAAATAGTTTTAATAATATCCAAAAAAAAAGAGATCATTAAAAAATATTTTTTCAACGATAAATTTTATCAAAAAATAATTAAAAAAAAAAAAGATTTAAGAATTATTAATGAATACAAAAAAATCAAAAAATATAAAAAAATGATTAAATTTGTTTATCAAAATAATCCCAAAGGAACTGGTGATGCTGTATTAAAAACTAAAAAAATAATAAAAGACAATTTTTTTTTAATGTTATTACCTGATGATTTAATAATTAAAAAAAATTGTTCAAAAGATATGATTTTTATACATAATAAAAAAAAGTGTTCAGTTATGGCGAGCATGAGAGTAAACAAGAAAACAGTAAATAGGTGGGGCATATATTCAAAAAAAAATAATATAAATAAAAATAATTTTTATATTAAAGATGTTATTGAAAAACCAAATATTAAATCAGCGCCTTCCAACAATGCAGTTATAGGACGATATATTTTACCAAAAAAAATATTTAAAAAATTACAAAATCAAAAAAAAGGAACAGGTGGAGAAATTCATATTACTGATGCTATAAGAAAATTAATAAATGATGGAGATACATTTATCGGACACACTTTTAAAGGAAAATATTTAGATTGTGGTACTATGGGAGGTTATATCAAATCATCAATGGAGATTTCAAAATTATGAAACTGTGCATGATAGGAACAGGTTATGTTGGTCTAGTTAGCGGAGTCTGCTTTTCTGATTTAGGCAATGAAGTAGTTTGTGTAGATAGAGATGAAAAAAAAATAAATGATTTAAAAAATTCTATTATTCCAATTTACGAGCCAGGTTTAGAAGAACTTGTTAAAAAAAATTATAAATCAGGAAGATTATCTTTTACAACCGATTTATCTAGTGCTGTAAAAAATTCTAAAATAATATTTATCTGTGTTGGCACACCAACCAAGAAAAATGGAATTGGCGCAAATTTAAGTCAAATTTTTAATGTTTCTAAAGAATTAAGCAAATATATTAAAACATTTAAAATTGTAATAAATAAATCAACTGTACCTGTTAGCACAGGTGATAAAGTTGAAAAAATTATCTCAAAAAAAATAAAAAAAAATTTATTTACTGTAGTTTCAAATCCTGAATTTTTAAGGGAGGGTGATGCTATTAGAGATTTTATCTATCCTGACAGAGTAATAATTGGAACACAAAATAAAAAAACAAATAAGATATTAAGACAATTATATTCACCTTTAATTTCGAAAGGTGCTAAATATTTGAATACATCAAGAAGAGCAGCTGAGCTGATTAAATATGCCTCCAATGCCTTTTTAGCTACTAAAATTACTTATATTAATGAGATCGCTAACATGTGTGAAAAACTTGATATAAATGTAGAAGATGTATCTATTGGAATGGGATTAGACAAAAGAATAGGGGGTAGATTTTTAAGAGCCGGACCTGCTTATGGTGGATCTTGTTTTCCAAAAGATACTAGAGCAATTTTAAATACAGCAAATCAAATTAAATCAAATCTATCACTAATTAAATCAGTTATTAAATCTAACGAAAATCGCTCTAAAATTTTAACAAAAAAAATATTTGATATACTTAATAATAATTTAAAAAATAAAAAAATTAGTTTCTTAGGTGTAACTTTTAAGGCAAATACTGATGATATGAGAGAATCTTCTAGTATTAAACTGATACCAGCACTTTCAAGAAAAGGTGCTATAATTAGCTATTATGATCCTACAGGAGAAAAAAAAGAATTTAAAAAAATAAAAAATGTTCAATTTAAACCATCAATTAAATCTACCTGTGAAAATTCAGATTTAGTTATAGTACATACTGAATGGAATGATTTTAAATCAATTGATTTTAAAAAGATAATGAAAAAAAATAACTTTAAATTATTTGATATGAGAAATATTTATTCAGTAGAAAAAATGAAAAAAGACAAAATTAAATATTTTAGTATTGGAAGATAAATTAATTTAATTCAAAAATTGCATCAACTTCAACAGCTACTCCAAGTGGTAAGCTATTAGTGCTAACCGCAGCTCTAGTGTGTGTTCCAGAATCTCCAAAAATTTTTACTATTGTGTCTGATGCACCATTAATTACTTTTGGTTGTTCAATAAAATCATCTGTTGAATTTACAAAACCTGTTAATTTAATACATGATTTAATTTTAGATAAGTCACCATTACATGCTTTTTTTGCTTGTGCTGTGATGTTTAGAGCACATCTTACTGCTGCTTTGTATCCATCGTCTGTTTTTAATTCCTTACCAATTTTTCCTTTAATTAGTTGTCCATTTTCATCAATTGAAATCTGTCCAGATATGTAAAGTAATTTATTAACTATTTTTGTTGCAACGTATGAGCCAACCGGGTCAGCAGCTTTTGGCAAATCAATATTTAATTTATTTATATTATCTTCAGCACTCATTAATTTTTTTTAAAAATTCCAGTAGTTGCTTTTAGTATACTGCCAGTTTTTTTTTTAATTTTTCCAGCTGTATTTTTTGTTCCAGTCTTAAGATTATAAGCTTTACAGGAAATGTGTTTTTTAGAAAATTTTTTAAATTCGCTGCAATCTTTTTTTTCAGCAGATGCTGATAAGTTTAGAGTAAGGAATAATATTATGATTATATGTAATATTAATTTCATTTTTTTTTTCTCTTTTTATTTCTATCGTATTCTTTTCTTTTCTCAATTAATATTAATGCTTCTTCTATATTTATTTCTAAAGGATCTTTTTCTTCAGGAATTGTTGCATTGAGTGACTTATATTTGATATAGGGTCCATATTGACCTTTCATGATTCTAATTGGTTTTTTATCGTCAGGATGTTCTCCTAAATCTTTTATTAATGAAGAAGATATTCTTCCAGGCTTAGCCTCAGCAATCAAAGAAATTGCTCTATTCAGACCAATCGTAAATAATTCTTCAACATTTTCTAGCCTTGCTGACTTATTTTCACATTTTAAATATGGGCCGAATCTTCCTGAATTTATTGTTATATCTTTTCCGTTGTCAGGATGTTGACCAATACTTTTTGGCAGCGAACATAAATATTTTGCCTTATCCAAATCAATTTGATCTATATTTATTCCTTTAGGTATAGATACATTTTTTAAATTATCATTTTTTTTTTTCTTTTTAGTAGATATTTCTTCTTCTATCATTTCATATTGAAGGTATGGCCCAAACCTTCCATTTTTTAAATATATATCTTTACCATTTTCATTTTGACCAATTAGTTTGGGTTCTGCGAGTGCGAACTGATCATTTGCTTTAGACTTAGACAAAGGTCTAGTAAACTTGCATTCTGGATAATTAGAACAACCTATAAAAGCTCCTCCTCTAAAACTATTTTTTAAACTTAATTCTCCAGTGTTACATAATTTACATTTTCTATTAATTTTTCCATTTTCATCTGATTCAAAAATTAACTCTCCAAGACTTTCATTTAGTAAATCTAATACTTCGCGAGTTCTTTTTTCCTTAACATTTAATACATTTATGTTGAAATCCTTCCAAAAATTATCAAGCACTTTTACCCATTCTTCTTTACCAGTTGTAATATCATCAAGTTGATTCTCTAAACCAGCAGTAAAACCATAATCTACATATTTAGAAAATAATTTTTCTAAGAAAGCTGATAACAATTTTCCTCTATCTGTTGGAAAAAATCTTTTATTAACAACATCCGCATATCCTCTATTTGAGATTACAGAAATGATACTCGCGTACGTTGAGGGTCTTCCAATGCCTAATTCTTCTAGTTTTTTTACTATACTTGCCTCAGAATATCGGGGAGGTGGTTGAGTGAAGTGTTGCTCATCTATAAAGTCATTTGTTGAAACTTCTTCTTTATTTACATCAGGAAGAATTTTTTCATCTTCGTTTTCATCAATTCTTGTTAGTTTTAAAAATCCATCAAATTTAATTGTTGATCCTGAACACTTAAATTGATTTAAATTATCATCTGAAATTATTGTAATAGTTTTTCGATCAAATTTTGCAGATTCCATTTGTGATGATAGAGCTCTAGACCAAATTAAATCATAAAGTTTAATTTGATCTGAACTTAAAAATTTTTTTAACGATTCTGGTGTTCTAGTAATATCGGTTGGTCTTATAGCTTCATGAGCTTCTTGGGCATTCTTAGCTTTTTTTCCAGAATAGTTATTAGGTTCTTTAGGTAAGTAATTATCGCCGTAAGAATTTTTTATAAAATTTCTACAGTCAATAACTGCGTCATTTGATATATTTGTACCATCTGTTCTCATGTATGTTATTAATCCAACTGTATCACCTTCAATATCTATTCCTTGATATAATCTTTGAGCGATTTGCATTGTTCTTGAAGCACCAAACCCCAATTTACTTGAAGAAGTTTGTTGAAGTGTAGAAGTAGTAAATGGACCAAGAGGATTTCTTGTATATATTTTAGAGCTTATATCTGAAATTTTGTATTTTGATTTTTTAATTAATTCTATAGCGAGATTTATATCTTTTTTGTTTTTAAAAGTGAATTTTTCTATTTTTGAATTGTTTAACAATACTACATTTGAATTTAAAATATCTCCTTTTAAAGTTTTGAAATTTACGTTTAAAGTCCAAAACTCTTTTGGTTTAAATTGCTCGATTTCATGCTCCCTTTCAGTGAGCAATCTTAATGCAACAGATTGAACTCTACCCGCTGACTTAGAACCTGGTAGTTTGGTCCATAAGATAGGTGAGATGTTAAATCCAACTAAATAATCCAAAGCTCTTCTTGCCATATACGCATCAACTAATTTTGCTTCTATATTTCTTGGATTATCGATACCATTAGTTACTGCTTTTTTTGTGATTTCATTAAAAACAACTCTTTCAATTTTTTTATCTTTTAAAATCTTCTTTTCATATAAATATTCTTTAACATGCCAAGCAATAGCTTCACCTTCACGGTCAGGGTCGGTTGCAAGAATAATTTTTTCTGATTTTTTTGCAACATCAGTAATTTCTTTTAAATATTTTTTTGAAAAACTATCAACTTCCCATATCATTTTAAATTTATCTTCAGGATCTACAGACCCATTTTTAGAAGGAAGATCTCTTATATGTCCATAACTTGCTAAAACTGTATAATCATCACCTAAATATTTGTTAATAGTTTTTGCTTTTGCTGGACTTTCAACTATGACAAGATTCATAATTAGTGAAACTACACAAAAAATAGATGAATAGTCAAATTAATAAATTTTAGTCTTAGATTCTTCTTTATTTATCAGTCGTTTAACATTTTCTCTATGGGTGTATAAAATTAGAACAAACATTATTATAAAAAAATATTCATTTTCATAACTTGAATTTAAAAAAATAAAAATTGGAATTGTTAAGCTTGATAATATTGATCCAAGTGAAGAATATTTTGAAATAAAAAAAATTATTAACCATGAAAATGCAAATACTATTCCCAAGATATAATTTATAGAAAATAATATACCTACATATGTAGCGACACCTTTTCCTCCTTTAAATTTTAACCAAACTGGAAAAACGTGTCCCATAAATACTAACAATGATGAAATATAAATTAGCTCAGGAAATTTAATCTTAATATACAATATTGGAATTACTGCTTTAATAACATCTAATATTAATGTTAGATAACCAATTTTTTTGTTTCCTGTTCTTAATACGTTAGTAGCTCCTATATTTCCTGAACCAACTTCTCTTATATCTTTTTTTAAAAAAATTTTTGTTAATATTAAGCCAAAAGGAATAGATCCCATTAGGTAAGAAATTGAAATAACTAAAATTAATTCCATAATCAATTTTTAAATAACTCTTCTCCATTTACAAAAGTACTTGTTACTTTACCTTGTAATTTTCTACCCTCAATAGATGTATTTTTAGACTTTGATGTCATATTTTCTTTTTTTACCACCCATGGTTTATTTATATCTAGTATGCAAAAATCAGCATCATTACCTACATTTAGGTTTCCTTTGTTTATTTTTAAAATTTTAGCTGGATTGCATGTTAAAGCTTTAATTATTTTATTTAATTTTACAGATTCATTATGATGTAGTTCTAACGCAAGAGGTAGTAGAGTTTCAATTCCTGATGCGCCAGTTGAAGCCTGTGCAAATGTTAATCTTTTCTGCTCTTCGTCCTCGGGCTTATGATCAGAAACTATTACATCAATTAAGTTATTATTTATACCTTTTATCAAAGACTCTCTGTCTTCTTCAGTCCTTAATGGTGGTGATAATTTTAAAAAAGTTCTGAAATCTCCAATATCATTCTCATTTAATGAAAGATTGTTAATAGATACTCCACATGTAAAATTTATATCTTCTTTTCTTTTTTTTATTACATCTAGTGATTTTTGACATGAAATTTGAGATATATGATATCTGCAATTAAATTCTTCTAATAATGTTAAATCTCTTTCAATAATAATTTTTTCTGCTAATTCAGAAATTCCTTGAAGACCAAGCTTTGTAGAAATAATTCCATCGTTTACCATTCCATCTTTAGCTAGCTCATTATCTTCAACATGCTGCATAACTAGGCAATTTAAATCATATGCAGATCTCATTATTCGTGACATAAGCCTAGTATTTTGAATAGTTTTATATCCATCAGTAAATGCTACAATTCCTTTTTCTTGTAAAAGGCCAAATTCAGTCATATTTGTTCCTTCAAGGTTTCTTGTTAAAGAAGCTGTAGGGTATATATTTATTTTTGCCTTGTCTCTTCCTCGTCTTTTTAAAAAATCAACGATTGAAACATTATCAATAACTGGATCTGTATTAGGCATTGTAATTACTGATGTAACACCTCCCGATAATGCAGCCTCACTTAAAGTTCTAAAATTTTCTTTATATTCGAATCCAGGTTCACCAACAAAAACTCTCATATCCACAATTCCTGGAATTATGTATTTTTCTTTTAGATCAATATATTTTTCCCTTGATGGAATATTATTTGTATTAACTTTTTTTCCTACAGCTTCTATTTTTCCATTTTCTCCAATAATTAATCCACCAATTTCCTCCAAAGAATTTTGAGGGTCAATTATATTTGCATTTAGAAAGTATTTTTTTTTCATTATTCACAAAATATTTTTAGACAAGCCATTCTTACTGCAACACCAAGTTCCACTTGTTCTTTGATTACACTTTTATTTATGTCATCTGCTAAATTAGTATCAATTTCTATACCTCTGTTCATTGGACCAGGATGCATTATAAGGGCGTCATCTTTTGCAAATGCTAATTTATCAGTTGTTAATCCATAATATTCATAATATTCTCTATTTGATGATAAGAAAGAACTAGTCATTCTTTCATTTTGTAATCTAAGCATCATAACTATATCACAATCTTTTAAACCTTTTTTCATATCAGAAAAACTATTAACACCTAATTTATTGATTTCTTTAGGCATTAAATTTGATGGTGCAATAATATTTACTTCTGCACCTAGCATATTAAGAAGGTAAATGTTTGATCTTGCCACTCTTGAATGAACTATATCACCGCATATTGCAATTCTTAGTCCTTCAATTTTTCCTTTTCTATCAATAATAGTCAATGCATCCAATAAAGCTTGAGTAGGATGTTCTCTTCTTCCATCGCCAGCATTCAGTACTGCACATTTAACTTTTTGAGACAATAAATTTGATGCTCCAGAGTCTTTGTGTCTGACTACAATTATATCAGGATGCATTGCATTTAATGTCATAGCAGTATCAATTAATGTCTCACCCTTTTTTATTGCTGAATTACTCAAGTTCATTGACATAACATCTGCACCCAATCTTTTTCCAGCTAATTCAAATGAACTTTGAGTACGTGTTGAAGGTTCAAAAAATAAATTTATTTGAGTTTTTCCTCTTAATATATTTAATTTTTTATTTTTACTTTTATTTAAACTTATAAATTGTTTTGCCTCCGATAGAATATAGTTAACATCTGAAATTGATAAATCTTGGATTCCTAGAAGATGCTTTTGTGAGATTTTAATAGCTTTCTTTATATTTGCCATTAAAACCAACTCTATAACTATAGAGTGTCAATATTGCAAGCTTAATTATTCAGAAAATCTAGAGCTCCTTGAAGAATAAAAGCAGCTGCATTTTTATCTATGTTTTTAACTCTTTTTGTAACATTTACATCAAGTTGTCTTGATAAATTAAATGCTCCTACAGTAGAAAGTCTTTCGTCCCACAAAACTAGAGGAATTTCAATTTTTTCAGAAATTAGTTTTACTTTATCTTTAACTGATTGTGATGATGAACCCTCAGTTCCATCCATATTTTTTGGATTTCCAAATATGATTCCACTAATATTATTTTCATTAATTATTCTATCAATTTCTTTGATTAGCATTTGAATATTTTCATAATTAATTGTTTTAAAAGGAGTAGCAATTTTTCTATTTTCATCAGAAATTGATATACCAACTCTTTTAGAACCCATATCGACACCAATAAGTCTAGATTTGTTATTTATTTGCTTCTTCAATTCATTAATGTCCATCATATTGTAATTTCTATATTAAATGATAATTTGCTTTTAATTTAAATATCACATGAGCATAGATCTTAAAACAGTTAAACATATATCTAAATTATCAAGAATTTCTCTAGACGAAGAAAAAGCTAAGAAATTGAAGAGTGATTTGAATTCAATATTTAAATGGATAGAACAACTAAATGAATTAAATACTGAAAACGTAGAACCTTTAAGCTCTATAGCAGAAACAAAACTTAGACTTAGAAAAGACGAAATTAAATCAAAAAATATTAGAGATGAAATTCTAAAAAATTCCCCTGATGAAAATAAAGATTTTTTTGTTGTCCCGAAAGTTGTTGAATAATGTCTGATATTATTAATCTCAATTTATTTGAATTAGTTTCAAATATTAAAGATAAGAAAGTTTCATCTAATGAAGTTACTAATGCCTATATTGAGAGATCCAAAAAATCTAAACATTTAAATTCTTATAATGAAGAAACATTTGATGATGCCTTAAAAAAATCTAAAGAATTTGATTCAAAACCTAATTTTAGTAAAAAACTACCTGGTGTACCAATAGCTGTTAAAGATTTATTTTGTACAAAAAATGTAAAAACAACAGCAAGCAGCAAAATACTAAATAATTTTATTCCTACATACGAGTCAACAGTTACTCAAAATTTATGGAACGAAGGAGCAATACTTCTTGGAAAATTAAATTGCGATGAATTTGCAATGGGCTCATCTAATGAGACAAGTTACTTTGGTAATGTAGTGAGTCCAATTGATAAAAATTTAGTTCCCGGTGGATCTTCTGGTGGATCAGCATCAGCATTAGCAGCAAAGCTAACGCCCACTACAATAGGAACAGATACTGGTGGATCCATTAGGCAACCGGCATCTTTTACAGGCACTGTTGGTTTAAAACCAACATATGGAAGTTGTTCTAGATATGGAATAGTTGCATTTGCATCATCATTAGATCAGGCAGGTCCCATGACAAAAAATGTTAAAGATTCTGCATTAATGTTAGAGGTAATGAGTTCTTTTGATAATAAAGATTCAACTTCAATTGATTTTAAAAGACCTTCATATTCAAAAGACCTATCAATAGATATTAAAGGAAAAAAAATTGGAATTCCAAAAGAATACAGAGTTGATGGAATGTCTGAAGAAATAGAAAAACTATGGGAAGATGGAAAAAATTATTTAAAAAATTGTGGCGCTGAAATTTTAGATATTTCACTTCCTCATACTAAATTTGCATTACCAACATATTACATTGTTGCTCCAGCTGAAGCTTCATCTAACTTAGCAAGATATGATGGTGTGAAATATGGCTTTAGAACTGAAGGAAAAAATTTAATTGATATGTACGAAAAAACTAGATCCGAAGGTTTTGGTGAAGAAGTAAAGAGAAGAATAATGATTGGAACATATGTTTTATCGTCAGGCTACTATGATGCATATTACTTAAAAGCACAAAAAGTTAGAAGATTAATTAAAAACGATTTTAACGATGCATTTCAAATAGTTGATGCAATATTAACTCCATCTACACCATCATCAGCTTTTAAAATTGGAGAAAAATTAAATGACCCTGTTTCAATGTATTTAAATGATATATTTACAGTTCCTGTAAATCTTGCTGGTTTACCTGGAATTTCAATTCCAGCAGGATTAGACAGAAAGGGATATCCTTTAGGCCTTCAAATTATAGGCAAACCTTTTGACGAACAAAATATTTTAAATATAGCTTATTCTATGGAAGATAAAATAAATTTTAAATTTGATGCTAAGGATTGGTGGATGAAGTGAGTAAAAAAAAAGAATATTTAATTGATAGAAATGGAAAAAAATATGAAGTTGTAATTGGCCTTGAAGTCCATGCTCAAGTGCTGTCAGAATCAAAATTATTCTCCACATCTCCTACAAAATTTGGTGCAGAAGCAAATACACAAGTAAGTTTAGTTGATGCTGCTTTTCCAGGTATGTTACCTGTAATTAATGAATTTTGTATTAAACAGGCCATTAAAACAGGAATTGGCCTAAATGCTAAAATAAATAATAAATCCATTTTTGATAGAAAAAATTATTTTTATGCTGACTTACCTCAGGGATATCAAATATCTCAATACAAAGACCCAATAGTAGGAGAAGGTTCCGTTGTTCTTGATTTAACTTCTGGATCTAAAACAGTTGGAATTGAAAGACTACATTTAGAACAAGATGCTGGAAAAAGTATTCATGATATTGATCCAAAAAATACATTAGTTGATTTAAATAGATCGGGTGTGGCTTTAATGGAAATTGTAAGCAAGCCTGATTTAAGATCACCCGAGGAAGTTAATGCTTACGTCAAAAAGCTAAGATCTATTATGAGATATTTAGGTACTTGTGATGGCAATATGCAAGAAGGCTCACTTAGAGCTGATGTTAATGTATCTGTTAGAAAACAAGGTGAAGATAAATATGGAACTAGATGTGAAATTAAAAATGTAAATTCTATAAAATTTATGCAAATGGCTATCGTACATGAAGCAAATAGACAAGTTGATATTTTAGAAGAGGGAGGAAAAATAGATCAAGAAACGAGACTTTTTGATACAAAAAAAAATGAAACTAGATCAATGAGATCAAAAGAAGATGCTCATGATTATAGATATTTCCCAGATCCAGACTTATTACCTTTGGAATTTGATAATGCTTATGTTGAAAAAATTAGAAAAGAAATTCCCGAACTACCAGATGAAAAAAAATCACGTTTTATTGAAAAATTTAATTTAAGTTCATACGAAGCAAATATTTTAGTGTCTGATTTAGATACATCAAAATATTTTGAAGAAGTAATCAAAAATTCAGATGTTAAAAACTCTGCAAATTGGATTACTGGTGAATTATTTGCATTATTAAATGATAAAAACCTTGAGATTACAGAAAGTCCAATAAGCGCAAAAAATCTATCCAATTTGATAAATTTAATCAAAGATGGAACAATATCAGGAAAAATTGCTAAAACAGTTTTTGAACTAATGTCTGATGGTGATAAAAATCCTATTGATGTTGTTAGAGAAAAGGGTCTTGAACAAGAAAGTAATCCTAAGGAATTAGAAAAATTGATAGAAAAAGTAATAAGCGAAAATCAAGATAAAGTTAAAGAATATAAATCTGGAAAAGAAAAATTATTTGGTTTTTTTGTAGGTCAAGCAATGAAAGTTTCTGGCGGAAAAGCAAACCCTCAACTAGTTAATGAAATTTTAAAAAAGAAACTTAAATAGAATGGGTTCAAATCTTAGTGTTAATAAAGAAATTGAAGAATATATTATTAATCATTCATTAAAGCTAAATTCAATTCAAAAAGAAATAATTTCATATAATGAAAGTTTAGGTGATATAAAAAGAATGCAAATTTCGATTTCACAATGTCATTTATTACATTTACTCATTAAAACTTCTAAAATAAAAAAAGTTTTAGAAATTGGGACATTTACTGGTTTGAGCACATTGTCAATGTCTCTAGCATTACCTGATGATGGTTTAGTGATAGCATTGGATCAAAATAAAAAAACAAATGAAGTAGCAGTTAATTTTTTTAAAAAAGCTGGACAAGAAAATAAAATTAAAACAATTATAAAACCTGCATTAGAAAGTTTAAAAGATTTAAAAGATACAAAACAGAAATTTGATTTTATTTTCATTGATGCTGACAAAGAAAATAATAAAAATTATTTTAATCAATCTTTAGATTTAATTGATAAAGATGGTTTAATTATTATTGATAATGTTTTATGGCACGGTGAAGTTATAGATAAAGCAAAACAAGACAAATTAACTGTAGCCATTAGAGAATTTAATTCTTATGTCAATAGCGATAAAAGAGTAGAAAATTTAATTATTCCACTAGGCGATGGCTTAACTATTTGTAGAAAGCTGTAATGTTTTATATTTCGGGGTTTTATAAGTTTAAAAAAATAAAAAATATCAAAAAAATTAAAAAATCTTTACAATTTTTTTTTATCCAAAAAAATATCAAAGGAACTATAATTATCTCCAATGAAGGAATTAATGGAACTATAGCTGCTAAGAAAAAAAATTTAGAATCAGCTATTAAAAAAATTAAAAATACTTTTAAATTTGTGAAATTTGATAGTCAAAATTTATCTAAGAGTAAATTTCAACCATTTCATAGAGGAAAAGCTAAAATTAAAAAAGAGGTTGTGCCAATGGGGATAAAAATTTCAAAAAGAAAACTAAAAAATCATTTAGAACCTTTAAAATGGAATAAATTAATTAAAAGCAAAAATACTTTTTTAATTGATGCTAGAAAACCATTTGAATACAATGTAGGTACATTTAAAGGAGCCATAAATCCTAAAGTTGATAATTTTAGAGAATTTCCAAATTATCTTAAAAAACTAGATAAAAAAAAAGATATAGCAATGTTTTGCACTGGAGGAATAAGATGCGAAAAAGCAAGTTTTTATCTAGATAAAAAAGGTTTTAAGAATATTTACCAATTAAAAGGAGGAATTATAAATTATTTAAAAAAAATTAAAAAAAATAAGAGCTTATGGAAAGGTGAATGTTATGTTTTTGACAATAGGGTTTCAATAAAACATGGCCTTGTACCTGGAAGCTTTTCAATGTGTAGTGGCTGCAGAAAACCTATTTCAAATAATGATAAAAAATCTAAAAAATATGAAGAAGGAGTTTCTTGCCCAAATTGCTACGATATTTTAACAAATTCACAAAAAGAGAGATTTAGAATGAGACAAAAACAAATAAACATTGCAAAAAAACATGGAAAAAAACATATTTTCCAAAAAGAATTTTAAAATATGGATTTACTAAAAGATAACATTCCCAAACTAGTAAGAAAACTTTCTGTTCCTGCAATGGTAGGCACTTTGTTTCAAACACTTTATAATGTTGTTGATACTTTCTTTGCAGGAAAAATATCCCCTGAAGCTCTTTCAGCATTAAGTAAATCATTTCCTATTTATTTTATAATAATAGCAGCTTCTATTGGAATAACTGTTGCTGGAACATCATTAATTGGCAATAGCATAGGTGAAAAAGATGAAAACAAAACTTTAAATTATTTTACTCATATTAATTACTATGGAATTATAATTTCTATTATAATTACTTTTTTAGGCTTGACTTACGCTGAAAAAGTTTTTTTCTTAATGGGTTCAACAGATGAGGTTGTATCTTTAGGTCTTGATTATACTAATATTATATATAGTGGAGCAACACTATTTATATTAGTTGTATCATTTAATTCATTATTACATGCGGAAGGTGACACTAAAACTTACAGAAATGCATTAATATTCTCTTTTTTTCTAAATATTATATTAAACCCAATTTTAATTTTTGGTTTTGCTTTTATTCCAGCAATGGGAGTTAAAGGTATAGGGTTAGCTACAATAATTTCTCAATTAGTATCATTTGTAATTGTATTATTGAAAGTATTAAAAAATAATAAAGTTAAAAAATTAACTAAAGATTTTTTATCACCTAAATTTTTATATTTAAGAAATATTTTCTTTCAATCAATGCCAATTTCAGTTTCAATTTGTGGTTATGCATTAGCATCAGCTATTATTTTTACTTATGTAGGTCAATCCGGCGAATATGCTGTTGCTGGGTATGGAGTTGGAACTAGAATTGAACAAGTTGTTCTTCTTCCAATATTAGGAATTAATACAGCTATCATATCCATAATTGCTCAAAATTATGGCGCTAACAATTTTAACAGAATAAAAGAAACCTATTTTACTGCAATTAAATACGCATTTATAATAATGATTACTGCCGGAACATTAGTTTTTCTTTCAGCAAATATAATTACAAGTTTTTTTTCAAGTGATCCTGAGGTTATAGAATATGGCAAAAGATACTTAAGAATATCAGCATTTGTTTTGCCAGCTTACCCAGTTTTTTTTCTTTCAAATGGTTTTTTTATGGCTTTAAAAAAATCTGAAAATGCTATGATTTCCAACCTTTTTAGGAATGTGCTGAACCCAATAGTAGTTTTTTATATAGCAAAATATTTTAATGCCAGTTTTGATACTTTTTTTTGGACATGGGTAGGGATTAACTGGTTTTTTTCAGCATCGTATTTTTTTATAATACTCTATTATTTTAAATCTAGGTTAGATAAATCTAGCGCTGTCGTTCATCCATGACCATAGATGATTTGAAAAAGACCTTCTAACAAATAAATTTAAATCATTAATATTTTTATTATGAATAATTACATCAACGTGATTAAGCAAAGTTTGAGTCACTGCACCTTTTGAATTTTTAAAATCATTAAAATTAAATGGACATCCTGATGATAATAATTCAAATACATTATCGCCTTTTAAATTAATCATTACCCAGTGATCAGTTACATTTGCAACAGAGCCAAGTTTAACTTTTGAAATTTGATCAAAAAGTCTATCTTCTAATGAATTATTATTTTTCAAATCAATTTTATCATTAGAATAAACCAACCATTCATCAGGACTTAACCAAAGAATATTTAATTTTTCATTTCCAGACGATGTGTTTGAATCTGTTGGAGGGATTATTGATAATTCTTTTCCTATTTTAGTTATAAAATCTCGATTTTTACCTCTTAAGTTTATTTTAATGATAGGTTCAACCTCAGAAATTTTTATTCCTGAATAATCTTTTGCGTTCATAATTGGAGAATTATAATTAAGCATTTAACCTCTTATTTTCTTTATCTAGAAAAACAGTATCAGTTATTGTCACATTAATTGTCTTGGTCTTCATAGGAACAAACATTTTTTGTCCTTTTAATTTTTTGCCATTTTTTAATACTGCAAGCGCAATTGATTTATTTAAATTTGGACTAAAGTAGCTTGAAGTTACATGACCAAGCATTTCAATCGGTTGTTTGTTTGTTTCTGAAACTATTTGTGCACCTTCTTCTAAAACCTCATTTGGATCATCTGTTAATAATCCTACCAACTGTTTTCTATCTTCTCTAATAGTATCGCTTCTGTACAAAGATCTTTTACCAATAAAATCATATTTCTTTTTACTTATTATCCAATCCATTTGTAAATCTACAGGAGTCATTGTTCCATCAGTATCTTGACCAGCTATAATGAATCCTTTTTCAGCTCTAAGCAAGTGCATCGTTTCAGTTCCGTAAGGAGTAATATTAAATTCTTTACCAGCCTCGAAGCATTTTTCCCAAACAGATTTTCCATATGATGATTGAATATTAATTTCATAACTATGTTCACCAGTGAAACTAATTCTCATTACTCTACATCTGACATTGTCAATTAATGCATTTTTAAAAGACATATGTGGAAATTCTTTATCTGATAAATCTAAATCAGGAATTACTTTTGAAAGAATTTTTTTTGAATTTGGTCCACAGATGCTAACTGTTGCATAATGATCTGTGACTGAAGTTAAATAAACATCTAATTCGGGCCATTCAGTTTGTAAATAATCTTCCAATTTAGAAAGAACGTTAGCAGCACCACCTGTTGTAGTGGTCATTATATAATGATTTTCACTCAACCTTGTTGTAACACCGTCATCATAAACCATCCCATCTTCATTAAGCATAAGACCATATCTACATTTACCAATTTCTAATTTTGACCAAGCATTTGTATAAACTCTATTTAAGAATTCTGAGGCGTCACTTCCTTGTATATCTATCTTACCAAGAGTAGAAGCATCTAAGATACCAGCACTATCTCTAGCTGCTTTGCTTTCTCTTTGTACAGCTTCATGCATATTTTCATTTTCTATCGGATAGTACCAAGCTCTCTTCCATTGCCCTACATTTTCAAATTCTGCATTATGTTTAGTATGCCAATCATGCATAGGAGTTCTTCTTGTAATATCAAAAAATTCATCAACATTTCTTCCAACAATTGCTCCAAATGTTAATGGTGTATATGGAGGTCTAAATGTAGTTGTTCCTAATTCACCAATTTTAACACCAGCAGTTTCAGCAATAATTCCTAAAGCATGCATATTTGATAATTTACCTTGATCGGTACCCATACCAGTTGTTGTATATCTTTTTACATGTTCGATTGATTTAAAACCTTCCCTTAGAGCTAATTTTACATCTTTTGCCGTAGAATCATTTTGAAAATCCAAGAATGGTTTAGTTTTACCTAAAGGTTTATTTGATGGAAGCAACCATATATTTTTCTTATCTGTTTCTTTTGAGCAATTAATTTTTAAATTTTCATAATCTGAACTATTTAAATTTAGGAATTCTTTAATTGATTTATTAGAATTCTTTACAACATCATCCAATTCAAAATCACCATTACATGATCCAATGCTTATTTGTTCTGATTCTGATTTATCAGGTAGAAAAGTATTATCTGTATCTCTAAATTTTAGCTTACCACCTGATTGAGTAAATAAATGTACTCTTGGAGTCCAACCTCCAGATATACCCAAACAATCACATTCTTCTTTTGATTTATTTCCTACAACAGCAGTTCCGTCATCAGATAACTTCATTAATTCAATTGAACTAATTCTTTTATAGCCATTTGTATTAACTACAGTATGTCTCCAATGAATTTTAATTCCTAATTTTTCAGCTTCTTTAACAATGGATGAATTTGATTTATCTCTTATATCGATCACTGAATTTATGGTAACACCACTCTTGCTTAAAGAAATAGCAGTTTCATAAGCCGCATCATTATTAGTAAACAAAGATATCTTTTGACCACATTTAACACCGTAATAATCTATGTATTTCTTAATAGACGATGAAAGAATAACACCTGGTCTATCATTGTTATTAAAAATCAATGGTCTTTCCATAGCGCCTGCGGCTATAATTACTTTTTTTGCTCTAATTTTCCAAAGTCTTTGGCGGATTTTATCTTTTTTTTCAATTAAACTTAAATGGTCAGTTAAATTTTCCCTAGCTAATAGATAATTATAACTATGATAAGCTGCTAATGTTGTTCTTGTTTTTATAGTTAAATTATTAAATGAATTTAATGATTCAATTTCTTTTTTTAACCATTCGCTTGAATAAGAGTTATTTATTTTAAAACATTCATTATTTTGAAAAAGAGTTGTTCCCCCTAAGTTATTTTTATCGTCTAACAAAACAGTGTTTAAGTTATTCTGTGCAGCTGTTTTAGCTGCAATTATTCCTGATATTCCTCCTCCGATAATTAAAACATCGCAGTGTAAATACTTATGATCATAAATATCTTTGTCAGGTTTTGTTGGAGATTTACCAAGACCTGCAGATTTTCTAATAAAATATTCATATTTTTCCCAAAAACTAGCAGGCCACATGAATGTTTTATAATAAAAAGCTGCTGGTATAAAAGGGGAGAAAAAATTATTTATTGCACCTATGTCAAAATTAACACTTGGCCAACAATTTTGGCTTGTAGCTTCTAAACCTTCATATAACTCTATCTCAGTTGCTCTTGTATTGGGTTCGGTCATTGAAGGATCTTTTCCTACTTGAACAATTCCATTAGGTTCTTCAGAACCGCATGTCATTATTCCTCTTGGACGGTGATATTTAAAACTTCTTCCTACAAGATGAATATTATTTGCTAATAATGCAGAAGCCAAAGTATCACCCTTAAATCCATATAAAGTTTTACCATCAAACTTAAAAGATATTCTAGATGTTTGATCAATAAACTTGCTATTTGTTATTCTTAAATTTTTGTTCATTATTTTATAGGGGGTTTTTCACCCATTTTGTATACAGCATGAATTTTATCATTTGATGTATCTCTAACCATATTGAACCACTTTCTACATCCGTGAGCGTGATTCCATCTCTCTAATTGAACTCCTTTAATATTTTTTCTCATAAATAAAAATTCGGCCCATTGATCATCACTTAATTCTGTAGGTTGTTTTGGTCTAATAATATGTGCTTCACCACCAGCAGAAAATTCGCTTTGATCTCTTTCACCGCAATATGGACAATTAATTAAAAACATTAGTGTGCTACAGCAGCTGCTCCATGTTCATCAACAAGATCACCACTTACAAATCTATTAATATTAAAATCAGCATTTAGTTTATGAGGTTCATCGTTAGCAATAGTGTGTGCAAATAAATCACCCGAACCTGGTGTAGCTTTAAAACCACCAGTTCCCCAGCCACAATTAAAATATAATCCTTTAATGTGTGTTTTACTAATTATAGGACTTGCATCTGGACAAATATCTACAATTCCACCCCATTGTCTTAACATTTTCATTCTACTGAAAATAGGGTAGAGCTCTAATATAGCTTTTAAAGTTCCTTCAACAACATCATGACTACCTCTTTGTGTGTAAGAAACATAAGCATCAGTTCCGGCACCTATAACCAATTCACCTTTATCAGATTGACTAACGTATGCATGAACAGCATTTGACATAACTACGGTATCTATAATTGGTTTGACAGGCTCTGATACTAAGGCTTGTAAAGGTTTACTTTCCAAAGGTAGTTTTATATCTACCATGTTAGCAATGACACTAGAGTGTCCTGCAGCAACAACCCCAATTTTTTTTGTTTTTATAAATCCTTTTGTCGTCTCTATACCATCAACACTATCCCCATTTCTTTTTATTCCTTTAACTTCACAATTTTGAATAATATCAACACCCATAGCATCAGCTCCACGAGCGTAACCCCAAGCAACCGCATCATGTCTAGCTGTTCCAGCTCTTTTTTGTAAAGTTCCACCTAAAACAGGATATCTAATATCTGGAGTCGTATTAATTATTGGGCAAAAACTTTTTACTTCTTCAGTATTTAACCAAACAGCGTCAATTCCATTTAATCTATTTGCATGAGTTCTTCTTTTTAGATCTCTAACATCTTGAAGGTTATGAGCCAAATTCATTACTCCTCGTTGGCTAAACATTACATTATAATTTAACTCTTGAGATAATCCTTCCCAAATTTTTAG
>CACIPT010000012.1 GCA_902588595.1 uncultured Pelagibacteraceae bacterium
CCAATCCATCTAAAATTTTGAGGAGCTTTATCTGTAAAATTATTAACTTCAAATTTATGATAGTTTATCATCTTAAAATAATCTTCATTTATAAGATTGTTATCTAATTCTATTTCATTATATAATTTTTTTTTTGACAATTTATTTTCTAAAATTAAATATTTGTTTATTATTCTTTGTATGTAAATTAATTCTCCTGCTCCAAATACATTTTTGTGAGAAGCAATTATTTGTTCAACTAAAGTAGTTCCAGACCTTGGCATGCCACAAATAAATATGGCTTTTCTTTTATCAAAAATTTTTTTTTTATTTTTAAAATTTAAATCTTCAAAACTTTTTTTAATTGAATCTATCAGTAATTCTTCACTTTTAATGTTATAATTATATTCATTTTTTTTTAACGAATTTGCTTTTTTTAAATAAAAAAACGAATCTTCATAATTTTTTAAATCCTCATAAGCTTTACCAAGAGCAAATGATAAATCTACTGTTTGACTTTTTGATAAATTGTTTTCTACAATTAAATTTTTCATTTCATTTAAATTTGAATTATCATCAGAATAATTAACAATTGAACTTAATAATTTATGTGTGGATACATGCTTTGGATTGTAATTCAAAATGTTTGAAATTATTTCTTTCGTTTTTTTTATATTGCCCGTAGCATGAAATGCATTAGCAAGAGAAAATAATATTGTTATATCGTTTTTTTTAATTTTTAATGCCTTTTCATATAATTCAATTGCCGATGAATAGTCAAAAATTAATGTTTTTAGATTTGCATAATTGTTTATTGCTTGAAAATAATCAGGCTTGATTTTAATTGCTTTATTATAATAGTTCTCTGCTTTTTTAAAATTTCCAATAGATTTATATGAATTTGCGAGGTTATTCATGGCTGGAAGGAAATTCAAATCAAGATCTAATGCTTTCTTATATCTATCAATTGCAATAAGATAATTTCCATTTCCATGGAGAGCAAGGCCTAAAAGATTATACAGCAAAGGATTGTTTGGAAACTTATTAATTAATTTTTCACACTTATATGCTGCAGTTTTGTAATCTTGAATTTTTAAATAGTTTTGTAATTTTTGAGTTTCTTCAATTAAGTTCATTTAAAAAACGGTTAAAAATATAGAAAATAATATATACAATTATGCTGGTTTATTCATCGAATTAAAAAATTCAGCATTATTCTTAGTATTTTTAAGTTTAGAATTTATAAACTCAATCGCTTCCATAGAACCCATTGGTGCTATTATTCTTCTAAGAACATTCATTTTCTGTAAATCATTTTTATCAAATAATAATTCTTCTCTTCTTGTTCCAGACTTGGTTATATCCATAGCGGGGAATATTCTTTTCTCAGAGATTTTTCTATCTAATATAGTTTCACTATTACCAGTTCCTTTAAACTCCTCAAAAATAACCTCGTCCATTCTACTGCCAGTATCAATTAATGCAGTTGCAATAATTGTAAGGGAACCACCTTCTTCAATATTTCTAGCAGCTCCAAAAAATCTTTTAGGTCTTTGTAATGCATTTGCATCAACACCACCAGTTAGTACTTTACCAGAACTAGGCACTACAGCATTATAAGCTCTTCCTAATCTTGTTATAGAATCTAATAGTATAACAACATCTTTTTTATGTTCTGTAAGTCTTTTTGCTTTTTCTATAACCATTTCAGCAACACCAACGTGCCTCTGTGCAGGCTCATCAAAAGTTGAACTTATAACTTCACCTTTGACCGTTCTTTGCATGTCAGTAACTTCTTCGGGCCTTTCGTCAATTAATAATACCATTAGATAACATTCAGGATGATTTGCAGTTATTGAGTTTGCAATACTTTGAAGTATCATTGTTTTGCCTGCTTTGGGTGGGGAAATAATTAATGATCTCTGTCCCTTCCCGATTGGGCTAACTAAATCAATAAGTCGTGAGGTTAAATCTGGTTTTTTTTCAACTTTGTTGCTTTCAACCTCTAAAGTAATTTGTTTATTTGGATATAGTGGCGTTAAATTATCAAAAGCTATTTTGTGTTTTGATTTTTCTGGTTCTTCAAAATTAATTTTATTTACCTGTAATAAAGCAAAATATCTCTCTCCAGCTTTGGGTGCTCTTATTGGACCCTCAACTGTATCGCCAGTTCTTAATCCAAATTTTCTAATTTGATTTGGACTAATATAAATATCATCTGCTCCTGGAAGATAGTTTGACTCCATGGCTCTCAAGAAACCAAAACCATCTTGTAAAAGTTGAAGAACCCCACCTCCGGTTATCTCCTCTCCTTTTTCTGCCAGCTTTTTTAAAATTGCAAAATATATTTCTTGTCTTTTAAGAGTGCTCGCATTTTCAATACCTAAACTTTCAGCTTCCTCTATCAACTGTTCAGAGCTTTTCTTTTTTAAATCCTGTATGTCCATATTTTTTTGGGGGGCTTATTAGATGTTAGATGGAAAGGAATATATATACTATTTTATAAATTACAACCTTAGATTGGCTTAAAAATCACAATAAAAATAATCAATATTAATACAATTGTAGGAACTTCATTAATAATTCTAAAGAATTTTGATGTTTTTGTATTAGTTTTTAATTTAAGGGATTTCAAACATATTCCTAAATATTCATGATAAATGGTAAGAAATATTACTAGGGCTAGTTTTATATGCATCCATAATTGTGAAAAAATATCTAAACCATTTATATAAATTAAAACTAGACCAAAAAGCCAAGTTGCAATCATTGCTGGCCTCATTATATAAAAATACAATCGTCCTTCCATAATTTCAAATATTTCAGTAGCTTCTTTTTTTTCTGAATTTTCTGCATGATAAACAAAAATTCTTGGAAGATACAATAATCCTGCCATCCAAGATATAATTGCAATTAAGTGTAAAGATTTAAATAATAAATAAGAATTCATAATTTAGTTTAAACAAGGACATTTGGTAAAATTTGAAGGACATCTATTTTTTGGAGGATAAAGACTGTCTGTTAATTTATAATCCTCATTATTTAAAATAAGATCTGACAGTCCATCTATAAAGCTTTCATTAACTCCTAGCGCTTCAATTCTGGTGTAGTTAGTGCAACCATTTGTTTTGGCCAATTTTTCATATTCAATATCTAGTTCAACTAATGTTTCAGAATGTTCTGAAACAAAAGCTATTGGTACAATTACAAGATGTTTATTTAGTTTTGAATTTTGTACTATCACTTCTTCGGTTGATGGTTCTATCCATTTAAGGGGACCGACTCTACTTTGATAGCTTAATATATAATCAATATCATCATCATTTATTTCATCCATAATTCTTTTTACACTTTGTTCTATTTGCCATTGATACGGATCACCTTTTTTAATATTTTTTTCTGGAAGACCATGAGCTGAAAAAATCAATATAAAATTTTTTATATTTTTAATTTTTTCTATAATTAATTTTGAATGTGCTTTTATAAATTTCTTATCTTCTGGATAACAACAAATTGTTTTGGTAATTATATTTAAATTATTTTTAATCGCTATTTTTTTCCACTCTAATAATGAAGATCCCGAGGTTGCTGCTGAGTACTGTGGATATAATGGAAGTAAAATTATTTCATTTGGGTTAAATTTTTTTACATCTTGTATTGTTTTTTGTGCTCTTGGGTGCCAACATCTCATGGCAACAAAGACATTGTATTTTGTGTTATTTTGTTTTGTGTTTAGTGAGTTTTGTAAAGAGTTAGCCTGATCTAAAGTAAGCTTCAAAATAGGTGAAGATCCACCAATTTCTTTATAAATTTTTTTAGCAATAGGTGTTCTTCTTTTAGAAATTAATTTTGCTAAAGGATATCTTATAAATTTTGGTAAATTCAAAATTGCAGGGTCATTAAATAAATTAAACAAGAAAGGCTCAACATTTTCTAAATTGTCAGGGCCTCCTAGATTAAACAATACTATTGCTTTCTTCATTTATAGTTTCTTACAATATTAATTAGTTCACTAACCATTTCAATTTTTGTTTCAGGTAAAATTCCATGACCGAGATTAAAGACATATGGGTGATCTTTAAAAATATTTAGATATTTTTCTGTTTCTTTTTTTAATGTTTCTTTATCTGTTAATAATATTTTAGGATCCAATCCGCCTTGGATAGGTATTTTTATTTCTTTGATTATTTTGTTGGGATCAACATCATAATCAATATTTATCATATCTGGACTAACAACATCACAAAATTTTTTGTAATCACTTATTCCTCTTGGAAAACAAATAACTGGAATTCCTAATTTTTTAACATGATTTACAAGATTTAAAGTTGGTCCATATATATATTCATAAACATTATCTTTCAATAGTCCTGCCCAACTATCAAAAATTTGTATTATTGTGGCACCTGCTTTTATTTGATTTTCAATATGAATTTTAAGAAATTTCTCAATTATAACTAATAATTTACTTATTAATAATTTATCATTAAAAAAATTTTCTGATATTTTTTTTTTTGGTGACATTTTGTTAATCATATAAACAAGAATTGTCCAAGGAGCTCCCACAAAACCAATTAAATCTTTATTCTTTAAAATAGGGTCTTTAGATATATTAGATATAGATTTATAAATTGGGTTTAATTTTTTATTAAATTCGTTTTGATTAATATTTGTAAGTTTATCTAAATTTAATTCACCTAATTGAGGACCTAAGCCTTTTTCAAATTTAACTTCTTGTCCCATAGCATAAGGTAACATTAAAATATCAGAAAAAATTATTGCTGCATCAAATTTAAATCTTTTAATTGGTTGTAATGTTATTTCTGAAGATAAATTTTCATTTAAACATAATTTAATAAAATCCGGATTTTGAGATCTAATTTCTCTGAACTCAGGAAGATATCTTCCGGCTTGTCTCATTATCCATATAGGCTTTGTTTTATAGTTTTTATTTATTATGCATTCTTGGATTGGAGTCATATAATAATTATATATATAAGCTTTAGTATTTGTTTTATATCCTGTTAATATAAGGAATTATTAATTTTTAACATTTTACTCACTAAATATTAACAGATAAAAATAATAAAAAGTTAAGACAAATAGCCTCTTTTTTGCAAATTTTAGGTTAAATAAATAATTGTGTATATTAATTATTAAGGTGTTTATTTATGTTAATAATTTAAAAGATATTCAAGTAAAAAATAAAATAAAAATAGTTATTAATTTTTAACTTATTTATTAAATTATTATAAACACTTTATACATGAATATTAAACACGATATTTATCTAATCTCAGATTCAACTGGAGAGACAATTGATCGAATTTTTTTAGCTTTGAAAGCACAGTTTAAAAATTTCAAATATAATGATCACCAATTTTCTTTTACTAGAACAGAAAATCAAATTCAAAAAATTCTAGAATTAGCAAAAAAACAAAAAGAACCAATAATTTTATACACAATTGTAGACGACAATCTTGCAAAACACTTAGAAGAAAAAGCTAAAAAACTTAACATCCCATGTTTTGGTGTTCTGGGAGATTTAATTTTAAATTTTTCTAAATTATTAAAAGAAAAAGCATCACACATACCAAGTGGACAACACACACTAGAAGAACATTATAAAAGGATAGAAGCAATTCAATTTACAATGCATCATGATGACGGGAACATGATTCAAGACTTAGAAAAAGCTGACATAATTTTACTTGGTGTTAGCAGAACAAGCAAAACGCCCACATCTATTTATCTTGCGAACAGAGGTTATAAAACTTCGAACATTCCACTAATTAATGAAAATTCAATACCAAATTTCTTAAAAGAAAAACCAAAATTAAAATGTGTAGTTGGTTTAACGGCAGAGGCGGCAAGATTAATTGATGTTAGAAAAAATAGAATGGCAGCACTCAAAGAAGAACATGGAACAGATTATACCAATATTGAAAAAATAGAATCGGAAACAAAAAATGCAAAAGAAACTTTTAAAAAATATCAATGGCCGGTTATTGACGTTACTAGAAAATCAGTTGAGGAAATTGCAGCCGCAATTATAAAAATATATGAAATAAAAAATCAAAATGCATAAAATAATTCTTGCATCTAATAGTAAGGTAAGAAAAAAAATTTTAGATGAAAATGGAATTGAATGTAAAGTTTTTCCATCCAATGTGGACGAGGAGTTAGTAAAAAAAAGTTTAATTAAAGAAAATACCAGCCCAGAGTTGATTTCTAAAAATTTAGCAGAATTAAAGGCAAATAAAATAAGTTTAAAATTTAATAATGAAATTGTACTTGGGGCCGATAGTGTAATAGATATAAATAGAGAATTAGTTTCAAAACCCAAAAATAGAGAAGAGGCACTAAAAATATTAAAAAAACTTAATGGGAAAACCCACCATTTAATAAGTTCAATTTGTATTTCAAAAAATGGTTCTATGATTTGGAATTATACTGAGAAAGCGGCTTTAACAATGAAAAATATGACAGATCAACAGCTTAAAGAATATTTATATAAAATCAAAGACGAAGAGCTATATTCCTACAATGTTTATCAAATAGAAGGTGAGGGAAGAACATTATTCTCTAAAATTGAAGGAGATGAAGATACAATTATGGGTCTACCAGTTAAAAAAATTAAGGATTATTTAAAGAATTTAGAATGAAAAAATATTTAGTTATTGGCAATCCTATTGAACACTCTTTGTCACCAAAGTTGCATAATTATTGGATAAAAAAAAAAAATATTAATGCTGTATATGATAAAAAACTAGTTAATGAAGAAGACATCGAATCTGTAATTTCTGAAATAAAAAATGAAAAAATAAATGGAATAAATGTAACTTTACCTTTTAAAAAATTAGTTATTCCATTTATGGATGAATTAAGTTCCGAAGCTAAAGAATCACAATCAGTTAATACAATTTATTTACAAAATGGAAAGGTAATTGGTCATAATACCGATATATCGGGTTTTGAACTTGGGGTAAAATATTCCAAATATGATGTTAAAAATAAAATAGTTTTTATATTAGGTGCGGGCGGTGTTGTTTCTTCAATTATAATAGCATTAAAAAAAATGGGAGCTGCTAAAATAATTATAAGTAACAGAACAAAAAATAAATCGGAAGATTTAAAAAAAATTTTTAAAGAATTGGAAATTATAGAATGGGGAAATACTCCAAATTTTGATATGGTAATTAATGCAACTAGTATTGGTTTAAAAAACGAAGATGGAATTAAATTAGATTATAATGTTGTAGGATTAGGCAAATTTTTTTATGATGTTATTTATAATCCTAGAGAGACAATTTTTTTAAAGAGAGCAAAATTATTTGGTAATAAAACGGAAAATGGAAAAATGATGTTTATATATCAAGCACACCAAGCATTTACTATATGGCATAAATCAATGCCAGAAATAGATGAAGAAACAAAAAATTTATTAGATTAATGATTAAAATCGGCATTGTAGGAGACATAGGTTCGGGTAAAAGTTTTGTTGCTAAACAATTTGGTTCCCCAGTTTTTAATGCAGATTATGAAGTAAGTAAAATTTATAAAAATGATAAAAAATGTTTTAAAAAATTAAAAAATGCTTTTCCAAAGCACATATCCACTTTTCCAATAAAAAAAAATGAAATTATCAGATCAATATTATCAAATCAAAATAATCTAAAAAAAATAATAAAAATTATTCATCCAATAGTTCGAAAAAAAATGAATAATTTTATTTTTAAAAATAAAAAAAAAAATCTAATTATTTTAGATATACCTTTGCTTTTGGAAAATAAAATTAATAAAAAAAATTATATTATTGTTTTTGTTGATGCAAAAAAGAAAGAAATTACAAAAAATCTTAAAAAAAGAAAAAATTATAACCAGAAAATAATTAAAATATTAAAAAAATTTCAATTGTCATTAAGTTATAAGAAAAAAAAATCAGATTTTACTATTAAAAATAATTTTAAAATAGAGTCAGTTAAAAAAAATGTTAAGATATTAAAAAATAGAATTTTATATAAATGAAAGAAGTTGTTTTAGATACAGAAACTACAGGACTGTCAATTAAAGATGGTCACAGAATTGTAGAAATAGGTTGTATTGAGCTTGATAATCTAATCCCAACTGAAAAAAAATTTCATTGTTATTTGAATCCAGAGAGAAAAGTTTCAGAAAAAGCTTTAGAAGTTCACGGCTATACAGATGAGTTCCTAGCGGATAAAAAAAAATTTATAGAAATAGCTGATGAATTTTTAGATTTTGTAAAAGAAAAAAAACTTATAATTCATAATGCAGAATTTGACATAACACATTTAAATAATGAGCTAGAGATTGCGGGGAAAAAAAAATTAAATAAAGAAAATGTGATTGATACTTTAGAAATCGCTAGAGATAAATTTCCTGGCTCAACAATAAGCTTAGATGCTCTTTGTAAAAGATACAAGATAGATAATTCTCGTCGAACTAAACACACGGCATTAATTGATTGTCAGTTGTTGACAAAAGTTTATATTAATTTAATTGATCAAAAAGAGCCAAAATTGAACTTTATTTCAGGTCTTCAAAATATAACAGAGCAAGATTTTAATGTAAAAAAAAATTATTTTAAAAAAATAATAGAACCAAAATCAGAAGAAATAAAGTTGCATAAGGAATTTTTAAAAAATAATCTTAAGAAAAATTTTTTTAATTAAATTTTTGATTATAAAGTTTTTCGAAATCTATTTTTTTTTCAATTTTAGCTCCAGGAAATCCCGAATCATTTACTAAGTTTAAAAATGTTCTTTCCAAATTATTATAAATTTTATTTTGGACATCACATAAAACTATTTTTTCTATAATTTTTCTATCTTTAATTTTTTCATCAATTTTGACAATAGTAGCATATATAATTTCGAAAAATGATTTTTTTGCTGATTGTCCATTATCTAAGTAAGTTAATTTCGTATTTATTTCTATAAAACGATCTTTTAATGGTTTAGAAGAAATTTCTATATTCAACTTGTAATTTTTTAAATATTCTTTCACATATAAATATGTTTCTATATCTTTTGTTTCGCTTGATAAATCTTTAACAAACTCAGCATAAATTTTAAATTGTTCTGACATTAATTATTTAATTTTTATCGTCCTTATCTTCATATTCTCCCTCGATATAGTCTCTATCAGTTTTTTTTTTATTTTTTGATATTTTTTTTAACAGAATTTTTCTTGTTAAAGGAAAAATTAATAGTAAACCAATTGCATCAGTTAAAAAACCTGGTAAAATCATTAAAAACGCAGCAAAAGCTAAAGTTGCTCCAGAAAATATTTCATAAATTGGCATTTCATTTTTTACTGTCTGTTTGATTGCAGATTTTAGAGTATTTAAACCTTCATATCTTGCATAATACAATCCAACTATAGCTGTAATAAAAATTAGAGAAATAGTATTGAATGCTCCTATTTGTGACCCAATCTTAATAAAAAGATAAATTTCAATGATTGGAACCAATAAAATAAGTAATAAAAATGAGTTCATTTGTCTTTAATTTAATTTGTCAGTTGAAATTAATCAACATAGTAAATATTATTTAAATATGAATTATAGTTTTGAATATATTGATATAATACTCTTGGCAATGATTGCGGGCTTTATTTTCCTTAGATTAAGGGGAATTTTAGGAAAAAAAACAGGTCATGAAGAAAATTTAAGTGCTACTTTTGCACAAGATTTTACAAGCAAAAATGAAAAATTTAAAAACATTGATGAAACTAATTTTGATGAAAAGGCTAAAGCAGATTTTTTAAAAGGGGCTGAAATTGCATATGAATCTATAGTAACAAGCTTTTCATCCGGTGAACTTAAAAAAATAAAAACTCTACTAGATAAAAAAGTTTTTAATGAATTTAATGAAGCTGTTAAGGAAAGAAAAAACAAAGGCTTAACATCCGAGACAACTTTTATTGGAATAAATTCAGCTGATATAAAAAATTATAACCAAATAAACAATATGTTTGAAGTAACTGTTGATTTTGTAAGTGAAATAATTTCATGTGTTGAAGATAAGGATAAAAAGTTAGTTTCAGGAGATCCTAAAAAAGTCAAAAAAGTTTATGATACTTGGAAGTTTTCTAGAGATATTAAGTCTTTAAGTCCAAATTGGTTATTAATTGATACCCAAGCATAATTGATTAAAAAAATTTCAGATAAAGATAAAAAAGATTGGCAAAAATTTATATATAATAATGAGAAGTTAGAGAATAAAGATAAAGAAATCCAAAAAGATCAAAAAAATTTAAAAAAAAAATCAATAGACTTACATGGTTATACTTTAGATAATGCAAATAAAGCAATTAATGATTTTATTAGTAAATGTTTTTTAGAAGGAGTAGTAAATATTAAAGTTATTACTGGAAAAGGATCTAGATCTAAAAATAAAGAAGATCCATATTTATCTACTGATTTAAGTATTTTAAAATATTCTGTTCCAAATTATATAAAAAATAATTCTGATCTTATGAAAAAAATTAAAGAATTAGATTTTGATTCTGTAAATGATATAAGTCAAGGAACATTTGATATTTTATTAAAAAAAAAACTATAAAATAAATTTAGAAAGGTCAGTATCTTTAACTATATCGCCTAGATTGTTTTTAACGTAATTTGCATCAATATTTATTTTTTCACCACCTCTGTCCGTTGCGGTAAAGCTAACTTCATCCAAAACTCTTTCTATTATTGTATGTAATCTTCTTGCCCCGATATTTTCAACTTTTGAATTTACCTCGTAAGCTAAATTTGCAATCATATCAATACCATCTTCAGAAAAGTCTAAGTCAACATTTTCAGTTTTTAATAAAGCTTTGTATTGCTTTATTAAACTATTATCAGGCTCTTTTAATATTCTTTTAAAATCTTCACTGTTTAAAGCA
This sequence comes from uncultured Pelagibacteraceae bacterium, assembly GCA_902588595.1. GTDB lineage: Bacteria > Pseudomonadota > Alphaproteobacteria > Pelagibacterales > Pelagibacteraceae > Pelagibacter. The sequence goes on from CACIPT010000012.1 coordinate 10,897, forward strand.
TCTAACTCAACTCTAATTGGCAACCTGCCTTGTAGTTCTGGAAGTAAATCAGATGGTTTTGCTAACTGAAAAGCTCCAGACGCAATGAATAAAATATGATCTGTTTTAATTGTTCCATATTTAGTGCTAACAGTTGTACCTTCAATAAGTGGAAGTAAATCCCTTTGAACTCCTTCTCGAGAAACATCTCCACCAACACGGTCAGTTCTAGCTGAAATTTTGTCTATTTCATCCAAAAATACTATTCCATTATTTTCTGTAGAATCTTTTGCTGCTTTAATAATTTTGTCTTGTTCTATTAGTTTATCAGATTCTTCATTAATTAAAATTTCATGAGATTCTTTTACTGACATCTTTTTCTTTTTAGCTTTTCCTCCCATTGATTTTCCTAACATCTCTGAAATATTGATCATTCCAACATTGGCACCAGGCATTCCAGGAATTTCAAACTGAGGCATTTGTCCAGTTTCATTAATATCTATTTCAATTTCGTTGTTATCTAAATCTCCGTTTCTTAATCTTTTTCTAAAACTTTCTCTTGTTGCAACAGTTGCTTTATTTCCAACCAAGGCATCCAAAACTCTATCTTCTGCTAACTTTTGTGCCTTTGCATGTACTTCTTTTCTTTTTTTTACTTTTTCCATAGCAATAGCTATTTCTAAAAGATCTCTAATTATTTGCTCAACATCTCTTCCAACATAACCAACCTCAGTAAATCTAGTTGCTTCAACCTTAACAAAAGGAGCTTCAGCTAATTTTGAAAGTCTTCTAGATATTTCTGTTTTTCCAACACCAGTTGGCCCCATCATCAAAATATTTTTTGGTAAAACTTCATCTTTCATTTCGCCTGTTAAAGCTTGTCTTCTCCATCTATTTCTAAGAGCAATTGCCACTGCTCTTTTTGCATTTTTTTGTCCAACTACAAATCTGTCCAACTCAGAAACAATTTCTCTTGGTGATAGTGAATTTAAAATTTCTTTTGTGTCAGTTTTTTCTTTGGGCACCAAAGGCGTTACGTTAGAATTTTCCATTATATTTTTTCAATTCTTATATTGTCATTAGTAAATACACAAATTTCAGAAGCAACTTTAATTGCTTTTTTCGCAACTTCTTCTGCTGTAAGATCAGTGTCCATTAAAACTTTAGCTGAAGCTAATGCATAGTTCCCTCCAGAACCAATTCCTATTACATCTCCTTCTGGCTCAAGAACATCACCAGTCCCAGAAATTATAAAACTTTTTTCTTTATCTCCCACAGCCATTAATGCTTCTAATCTTCTTAAATATTTATCAGTTCTCCAATCTTTAGCTAATTCAACTGCTGCTCTTGCAAGATTACCAGCATGTTTTTCTAATTTTGATTCTAATCTTTCAAACAAAGTTAAGGCATCTGCTGTAGAACCTGCAAAACCCGCAATCACATTTCTTTTCTCAATTTTTCTAACTTTGTTAGCGGTGCTTTTTATAACGGTATTTCCCATACTAACTTGTCCGTCACTAGCAACGACCACTTCTTTATTTTTTCTTACTAATACTATTGTTGTCATGCCTTATAAATGGATACTAAATTAAATAGTTCAAGACCAAGTCTAGTATTATTGCCATAATTGGATAATAGATATATACCTTTTTTAAATTATGAAGCGAAAAGCTAAAATTACTAGAAAAACTAAAGAAACCAAAATTGATGTTGAAATAAATATTGATGGAAAAGGTAGATATAAGATTAAAACAGGAATTGGTTTTCTAGATCACATGTTAGAGCAACTTTCTAAGCACTCTTCTATGGATATTAATTTAAAAGCTAAAGGAGATACTCATATAGATCTTCACCACACAACAGAGGACACAGGTATTGCTATTGGAGAATGTTTAAAAAAAGCTTCAAACAAATTTATAGGAATAAAACGTTATGCTCATGCGATGATACCTATGGACGAAACATTAACCAGAGTAGCATTAGACGTATCTAACAGACCTTATTTAATTTGGAAAGTAGACCTGAAAGTAGAAAAACTTGGAGAAATGGATACAGAGTTATTCAAAGAGTGGTTCCAGGCATTTTCTCAAGCCGCAGGAATAACTCTACATGTTGAAAATTTGTATGGAGACAATAGTCACCATAAAGTTGAATCATGTTTTAAGGGATTGGCCAGATCTTTAAGGACAGCTTTAGAAATAGATCCAAAAAACAAAAAGGTAATACCTTCAACAAAAGGTTCATTATAAAAATTAATGAATATCACAATTGTCGACTATAATTCGGGCAACATAAGCTCTGTTATTAATTCATTTAAAAAAGTTGCTCAAAATAAAGTAAATATTGAAGTTACTTCTAATTTAAAAAAAATTAAATCAAGTGATAAAGTTGTTTTACCAGGGCAGGGATCATTTAAAAGTTGTGTGGATGCTTTAAAAAATATTAGTGGTTTAGTAGATACTTTAAGTGAATTTGCAATAGAAAACAAAAAACCTCTTCTTGGGATTTGCGTAGGTTTACAAATGTTTGCAGACATTGGTTATGAAGAGACAGAAACTAAAGGATTAGGTTGGATTTCTGGGAAAGTATCTAAAATTGATAATAAAGATGGAAAATATAAACTTCCTCACATCGGTTGGAACCAAATAAATATCGTTAAAGAAAGCAAAATTTTTAAAAATATTAAAAATAATTCACACATGTATTTTGTGCACAGTTATGAATTTATACCAAATGATAAAAGTGTAATTTCTTCAACAACAGATTATTCAACAAAAGTAGTTTGTTCTGCAGAAAAAGAAAATTTGTTTGGAACCCAATTTCATCCAGAAAAGAGCGATCAAATAGGCCTTAAAATTATAGAAAACTTTATAAATTTATAAAAATGAAAATATTTCCCGCTATAGATATTAAAGATAAAAAATGTGTGAGGTTAATCAAAGGGGACTTCGATAATAAAACTGAGTATGAAATGTCTCCAGTCGATCAAGCAGCTAAGTACAAAGACCATGGTTTTAAAAATTTACACATCGTTGATTTAGATGGAGCCTTAACCGGAGAAATAGTTAATTTGGATATTATTAAAGAAATTGTTAGCAAATTTGATCTTAAAATTGAGATAGGCGGTGGGGTTAGAAAATTTGAAAGTATTCAAAAATATACTGATGTAGGTGTTGAAAAAGTAATTTTAGGAAGTGCTGCCATAAAAGATAAAAATTTTTTAAAAGAAGCATGTCAAAAATTTTCAAAGCAAATTGCTTTGGGTTTAGATGCTAAGGATGGATATCTTTCTGTATCTGGCTGGAAGGAAAATTCAAAAAAACAAACTCTAGATTTTTTGAAAGAAGTTAATGATTTCGGTGTTAGTAGACTAATTTATACAGATATTAATAGAGACGGGACTAAAGCAAGCCCTAACTTTGATGATACAGTAAAAGTTGCTAATACTTCAAACTGTCCAGTAATTATTTCTGGTGGAGTATCATCGATACAAGATATAAAAAAAGCTAAAGAGTTAAAAAATATTGAAGGTATAATTGTTGGTAAAGCCATATATGATGGTGATATTGACTTGAATGAATTGGTAAAAGAAGATGCTTAAAAATAGAATAATTCCTTGCTTAGATGTAAAAAATGGACGTGTGGTTAAGGGTATTAATTTTGTTGATCTTAAAGATGCCGGAGATCCAGTAGAACAAGCTAAAATTTATAGTGATGGTGGTGCAGATGAAATCTGTTTTCTAGATATTACTGCATCTAATGAAAATAGAGATACAATTTATAACGTAGTAAAAGACACATCAAAAAAATGTTTTGTACCTTTAACTGTTGGAGGAGGCGTTAGAAGTGTTGATGATATTAATAAATTGCTAAATTGTGGTGCTGATAAAGTTTCTATAAATACGGCCGCTGTACAAAATGCAGAATTAGTTATTGAGAGTTCTAAAAAGTTTGGTTCACAGTGTATTGTAGTTGCCATAGATGCAAAAAAAAATGGAGAAATATGGGAAGTTTTTACTCACGGAGGAAGAAAAAATACAGGCATTAATGCAATTGAGTTTGCAAAAAAAATGGAAGAATGTGGAGCAGGCGAATTACTAATTACTTCTATGGATCGAGATGGAACTCAAGTTGGATATGATATTGATTTAATGAATAAAATTTCTTCAATAATTAATATTCCCGTGATTGCTTCAGGAGGCGTTGGAAATTTAGATCATTTAGTAGATGGTATTAAATTAGGGAAAGCAAGCGCTGTATTAGCTGCATCTATATTTCATTACGGAAAATATTCTGTAAAGGAAGCAAAGCAATATTTGGACTCAAAAGGAATACCTGTTAGGATTTAATATGTTAAAAACATTAGAAGATTTAATAAATATAATTAGAGATAGAAAAAACTCATCTCTAGATAAATCTTACACAAAAAAATTGTTAGAAGATAAATTATTAAGCACAGAAAAAATTAAAGAAGAAATAGCAGAATTAATAGAAGCAGTTGAAAATAATTCAAATAAAATCCATGAAGCAGCTGATGTTTTATATCATTTAATTGTTTATTTAGAGACAAATGGAATTAAAATAGAAGATGTAATGGAGGAACTTAATAAGAGGAAAAAATGAGCTATGATGATAATAATATTTTTGCAAAAATCTTAAAGGGTGAAATTCCCTGTAAGAAAATTTATGAAGATGATTTTGTTTTATCTTTTTATGATATTAATCCACAAAAAAAAATTCATGCACTGGTTATTCCAAAAGGAAAATATGTGGATCTTGATGATTTTAGCCAAAATGCTTCTCCTGAAGAGATGGTAAGATTGTTAAAAGGGATAAATACTGTTGCCAAAAAACTAGGAATTTCAGTTGATACTGGAAAAGGATATAGAGCGTTAACAAATGTAAACGAAGATGGAGGACAAGAGGTTCCGCATTTACATTTTCATCTATTTGGAGGTGAAAAAGTTGGAAAAATGGTAGAGTGAACAGCCAAGTAGAAAGAACCTACCTTGAAATTAGATCCATAAGTGAATTAGTTTCAAAAAATAAACCATTTAATAATTTATTTTTAGAAAAAGTTAATCCACCTGATTTTCAATTAAACAAATTTTTTTATAAAGAAATAGGAAAAAAACATAACTGGACAGATAGATTGATTTGGAACGATAAAACATGGACGAATTATTTAGAGAATTTAAGTGTTAATACTTATATTTTAAAACACAATAAAGATCTTATTGGATATTTTGAACAGATTTTTGACAAAGATAAATTAGATTGTGAAATTGCTTATTTTGGTATTTTGGAAGAATATATTGGAAAAAAGTTAGGTGGATACTTTTTGTCTGAAGCAATAAAAAAATCTTTTGAAAGCAACCCAAAAAGAGTTTGGGTACACACTTGTTCTTTAGACCATAAACATGCTTTAAATAATTATTTGTCTAGAGGAATGAAGATATTTAAATCTTATAAAATTAATGCTGTCTAGGTAATCTAAATAGTTTTTCGTCAATATTCATATTTTTTTTAACATTAAAAATATATGTTATTACGAGGTTTTGATAAATATCCTCTGTTTGCCACCCAACTAAATTATATGAATTTTTGTCAAAAAAAATATTTGTTGTATTGCCATTATTGTCTAAAGAAAAAAAATAGTATTTTTGACTAATAGTTTCAGACTCTAACTTTTCAATTTTATTTAATAATAATTTTTTATCTAATATTAATTCTAATGGTGTTTGTTCTAATGGGTATAAAAAATATTCTTTTCCTGCTCTATTTTTAATCACAAGTGAATTACCATTTGATACAATTAATTTTTTTTTTAAATTATTATAACTACAATATATTTTTTTTGGATAACTGATAATACAATTTCCTTCTTCTGTTTTTTCATCTATAGTTTGTTTAAAATCAAAACTTATATTATTAATTTTTTTAAAGTTATTAATTATTTTACTTTTAATAGAAGCATAAGAATAATTAAAAAAATTTAAAAAAAAAAAAATTAAAATTATTTTTTTCATTTAAGAACTTCTCTTTTACCCACATGATTTGCCTTACTAATTACACCATTTGCTTCCATCATATCAATTATTCTAGCCGCCCTATTATAACCTATTTGTAATTTTCTTTGCAGGAAAGAGGTTGATGCTTTACCTTCTGATTTTATTAATTCTAGGGCAGAATTATATAATTCATCTTGATTTTCATTTCCTACTAAATTTTGACCAATTTCTTTTTCGTCTGCATAATTTAAAATTTCATCAACATAATCTGGTTCTGCTTGCGATCTCAGATAGTTATTTATTTTTTCAATTTCATTCTCGGATACAAATGGCGCATGAATTCTAACTATTCTATTTGCTGAAGACATATAAAGCATATCCCCTTTTCCAAGCAGCTGTTCTGCACCTTGTTCACCCAATATAGTTCTACTATCTATTTTTGATGTAACTTGAAATGATATTCTAGTTGGAAAATTTGCTTTAATTGTTCCTGTTATTACATCTACGCTTGGTCTCTGAGTAGCCATTATTATGTGTATTCCTGCAGCTCTAGCCATTTGAGATAATTTTTGAATATATCCTTCAATTTCTTTTCCTGCTACAAGCATAAGATCAGACATTTCATCTACTACTACAACTATATAAGGCATTGGAAGTTTATGTTTTGAATTATATCCATCTATATTTTTTACTCCAACTTTTGTCATTAATCTGTATCTACTTTCCATCTCTTTAACAACCCAACCCAAAACTGAAGCAGCTCTTTTTGCCTCTGTAATTACTGGGCATAAAAGATGAGGTATACCTTCATAAGTTGACAGTTCTAACATTTTTGGATCAATGAGAATTAATTTACATTTATCAGGTCTGTGTTTGTAAAGTAATGATAATATTATAGTATTTATACAAACTGACTTTCCAGAACCTGTGGTTCCAGCAATAAGTAAATGTGGCATAGAGTTAAGATCACTCACAATTGGAATACCTGAAATACTTTTTCCCAAAGCGATAGGAAGTTTTTTATCTTTTTTGGTAAAATTAGAATTAGAAATTATCTCACTTAAATAAACATTTTCCCTTGATGAATTTGGAATCTCTATTCCGATAGTGTTACTACCAGGAATTGTTGAAATTCTAGCCGATTCTGAACTTGTGTTTCTTGCAATATCCTCAGATAAGTTAATTATTTTAGAAACTTTTATGCCTGCCGCAGGTTCAAATTCATTCAAAGTAACAACCGGACCACGACTAACTTTTTTGATTTTTCCTTCTACACCAAAATCTAAAAGTATATTTTCTAAAGTACTTTCATTAATTTTATCCTCACCTAAATTTCTCTCTCTTTCTGTTTTTGTTGGTTTTTTTAAATAGTCAATAGGTGGTAATTTAAAATTATATTTGTCAATATTTTCATTTCTTTTTTTATTAAATGGTAAATCTTCTTGAATGGGCTTTTGAATATCTGGAACAATCGTTTCACTTTCATCTTGAATATTATCATTTATTATAATTTTGCTAGTTTTAAATTTTTGTAATTTTGAATAAATATTTTTAAAAAAATTTATTATATATTTAATATTAAAATTTATACTAATTAAGAAAATTATTATTATTAGAATAGAAAGAATATAATAAGAAACATTTTTATTTAAATTAATTAAATTTGAAAAAAAAGTGTTTTGTAAAAAATTTCCAACAAATCCTCCATTTCCATTAATTGAAAGCCAAAATGAGTCTTGATAAAATGAAGAAAAAAATAAAGATCCAAGAATGCAATATATAATTGTATAAAAAGTATTTTCAATAATTATTAATAAATTTTTATTTATTATTAAATTAATTCCTGTAAAAAATATAGTTAATGAAATTAAATAAGATATTATTCCAATTGATTGAAAAAAAAGGTCTGAGGTATAGCTACCCTTAAAACCTAAAATGTTTTTAATTTTTGAACTTTCGGAAAATATAAAGTTTGGATCTTCAGGAGAATAGGTTGCCAAAGACAATAAAAATAGAAGAGAAGAGACAACAAGAAAAAAACCAATAATTTCCACAAGTCTTTTTATAGTAAAATCAAGGGTTTTTTTGCTGATATCTTTTATATTCATTTTTTTAAATAATCTAGTTTGTAACTTTGTATCATTTAATATTTATTGTTAAAATTAAAATTTATTTATGAAAATATGTTTAATAGGCTATGGCATACCTTGTTTAATACTAGCAAATATTTTAAATAACAGAAATATCGAAGTATCAATATATAAAGAAAAAAGAAATAAAAAAAAATTTATTTCTAGAACTTTGGGTATAACAAAAAAGAATATAGATTTTTTAAATAAGGAAAAAATAAATTTAGAAAATAACATTTGGCATATAAATAATATTAAAATATTTAATTTTCAAAATAACAAAGAAATTTTTAATTTTGATGCAAGAAATGAAAAACTTTTTTCTGTAATAAAAAGAAAAAAAAATTAATTAAATTTATTAATAGTAACAAAATAAATTTCTATAACTCAATTATTAAAAATAAAAATGAATTTGACGTAGTTATAAATTTTAATGAAAATAACAAAATTTCTAAAGAAATATTTTTTAGAAGGCAAAACAAGAACTATAATAGTATTGCTTACACAACAATAATTAGTCATAAAAAATGTGATAATAGACTTGCTTATCAAGTTTTTTCTAAGCTTGGGCCAATTGCATTTTTACCATGCTCTAGTAGCGAAACTTCAATAGTCTTGTCTTTATCAACAAAAAATAAAAAAATTTCTGAAAATGAAGTTATAAAATTAATTCATAAATATAACAAAAAATATATTATTAAATCTTTTTCAAGTTTTGAAAAATTTAATCTAAAAAGTTCATTATTAAAAAATTATTATCATAAAAATATATTATGTTTTGGTGATAATATTCATAAAATTCACCCGTTAGCTGGACAAGGTCTCAATATGACAATAAGAGATATAAATATATTATCAGAATTAATTGATAATAAAATTTATCTTGGTTTACCTTTAGATCAATCTCTTACAAAGGAATTTGAAAAAAAGACAAAACATTTTAATTATTTATATGCTAGCAGCATTGATTTTATTTATGAATTTTTTAAACTTGATAATAAATTTAACAATTTTTATTCAGATAAAATATTTTATTTTTTAAAAAAAAATTCTTCATTTAAAAAATTTTCTACAAAATTTGCAGATAATGGGTTTATTTAATTATTGAATAGTTTTATTGTTAAAATTATCAAAGCTGTATGTAGATAAAATTTGTTCAAGTTTTTGTTTTCTCTCATGTAAACTATTCGTTTCCAATAAAATTTGTTTTTCTTCCAATGAAAATGGTGAAGCCATTGCCAATGTGTTAATTGTTTGATTTAAACTTTGTTTTTCTAACTCTTTCCAATTAATCACATAACCTTGTTTAATAAATAAAGTTTTTAAATTTTTAAATATAAGTTCTAAGTCAGAAAATTTTATTTCTTCATTTTTTTCCTCTAAATCGTAAGGAAAATCTTTAAAATCTACCTCACATAATCTATAAAGTTTTTGAGTTTTTAATTCTTCAGTTATTTTAAATCTACTGATGCCAACCAAAACAATTAAGTATCTTCCATCTTCTGTTTCATTAAAACTAGTGATTTTTCCTGCACAACCTATGCTATATAGAATTGGTATTTTTTGATTGAAATTTTTGGGTTGAATCATTCCAATTATTCGATTTCCTTTCATGGCATCATCAATCATTTCTATATACCTTGGTTCAAAAATATTTAGGGGCACTGTAGTTTTTGGAAAAATTATAAAATTCGATAATGGAAAAACAGGAATTTTTTTTGGTAAATTAATTACTAATTTATTCATAAGTTTAATCTATCAGAAATAAACCAAAGATACAAAACTGTGAGTGATGCATATAATAAAAATTAAGTTAAAAAATTTAATATTACTTGCAATAAAAAAAGCACTATCTATAATTATTATTTATAAGCGGGCATAGCTCAGTGGTAGAGCGTCTCGTTGCCAACGAGAAGGTCGTGGGTTCAAGTCCCATTGCCCGCTCCAATTAGATATGACTGATTTAAAAGAAAAAAAATGTCTTCCATGTGAAGGAGGAGTTCCTTCTTTGGATTTAAGTGAAATTCATAAATATCAAAAAAAAGTGGATGGCTGGGATGTAAAAAAAAATGAAAAAAAAATTTATTTTTTAGAAAAAAATTTTAAATTTAAAAATTTTTTTGATAGTCAAAATTTTATTACTAAAGTAAGTGAAATTTCTGAAAAAGAAAATCACCATCCAGACATCACTTTTGGATGGGGTTATGCAAAAATTGTTGTTACAACCCATGCAATCGAAGGTTTATCGGAAAATGATTTTATTTTAGCTGCAAAGATTGATCAAATTTTTAATGTTTAAAATGTCTAGTTTTTGAAAAAACTAATATAGTATTTGTTTTATTTGCAAATTTAATAACATCTTTATCTCTTATTGAACCAGAAGGCTGTATTATTGCCGATACACCTGCTTGAACTAATCTTTCAAAACCATCAACAAAAGGAAAAAAAGCATCTGAAGCTGCAATAATTTGATCATCTAATTTTTCTTTATAAAATCTTTTCATTTTATTTATTGCTATCTCACAGCTATCTAATCTGCTAGGTTGTCCTGATCCTATTCCAATAGTTGAGTCTTTATTTAATATAACAATTGCGTTTGATTTAACAAATCTACAAACATTAAATGCAAATATTAGATTTTTTAAAGTCTGAGAATTTGGTTTATTTTTAGATACAACTTTAAAATTTGATCTTGAAAAAGAAAAAACATCCTGAGTTTGTATCAAAAAGTTATTAAATAATGATGATATACTATTTAAATTGTTATTATCTAATTTGTTGGCATCAATAATTCTTAAATTTTTTTTGTTTTTTAGTATTTTTAATGCGTCCATGTCTATACTGTTGCAAATTATTACTTCTAAAAATATTTTTTTTAATTCTAATGCTAATTTTTTATTAATTTTAAAATTGCAAGAAACAATTCCTCCAAATGCACTTACCGGATCACAGGCAAGAGCTAATTTATAACTATTTAATTTATTTTTGTTTATAGAAACCCCACAAGGATTGGAGTGTTTTACAATAACCGTTCCAGTATTTTTTGGTAGTGATTTTGAAATTAATAGAGCTGAAAAAATATCATTATAGTTGTTATAACTTAATTGTTTTCCATGTAATTGATTAATATTTAATTTTTTATTAATAGAATAAATGGCAGCATCTTGATGAGGATTTTCCCCATATCTTAATTTTTCAATTAAGTTACCGAAAAATATTTTTTTTTTAGGAAATAAGTTTTTTGATCTAGAATTGAAATAATTTGATATTAATCCGTCATAATAAGCAGTCTCAGTAAATGCTATTTCTGACATTTTTTGTCTAAATTTTAAAGTAGTTTTACCTTTATTCGAATTTAATTCTTCAATTAGTTTTTCATATTGTTCGGGATTAGTTATTACAGTGACATCACTATAGTTTTTAGCAGCTGCACGTACCATTGTTGGTCCTCCAACATCAATATTTTCAATTATTTTGTTATGCTTATTTTTATTTTTTAAAGTTTTTTCAAAAGGATAAAAATTTACAATAACTAAATCAATCTCTTCAAAATTATTTTTTTTTAAATCTTTAATATGAAATTTATTTTTTCTTACACTTAAAATTCCAGCATGAATTTTTGGATGCAGCGTTTTAATTCTTCCACCTAATATTTCTTCAGAACCAGTATATTTTGACACTTCTAAACATTTATAGCGTAGTTTTTTAATTTCTTTAAAAGTGCCTCCTGAGCTTATAATTTGGATTTTATGTTTAGATAAATTTTTTAAAAGTATTTTTAAATTTTTTTTATCTGAAACCGAAATTAAGGCTGTTTTTATTTTTTTCATTATATTTTAATTAATTCCCATAAAATTTCTTGATCTTCATTTTGAGTTAGTCCTGAAATGAATATATTTTGATTTTCAACAAAAGAGTTTTTTTTACCGAAATATAAACCAGTTTCAACATCAATCTTATGATCTTTGCAAGAAAATTTCCATCCAGAATTTTCCAATTCAACAAGAATTGATTTTTCATCTTGAGTTTTTGTTATTTTAACTCCAGGCTCGAAGTGAAAACGGATTTCAAAATTAGAACTTTTAAATTTTTTCTTTTTAATTAATTTATCTGTTCCTATAAATTTGTTTTTTTCAATAAAAAATTCTATTTTTCTTTCATGAATTACACCATATTTTTTTAAATAACCATCGTGAGATCCAGATATGTTCCAATATCTTTTTTCAGATGTAACAGATTTTTTTAGTATTTTTAGTTCTTGATCAACTTTAAAAATACCATCAGAGTCTTTTTTAAATTTACATGAAGATCTGTTATCCAAAATTAAAGTAGAATGTGTAGCGGTTGATCTAGAAATAGAGTTAAGTTGGTGTTTATAATTTTTGAAATAACCACAATTAGAAATTAATTTACAATTATTAAAAAAAATTTCAAAAGATAAAGCTCCTGACTGATAGTCGTTACTAAATTTTTTTTCAGGAGAAGATCCTAAATCAACTGAGAGAATAACATTCTTATTTTTTAAAATAACATATCCCCCATATTCATTATTTTCATTTTTAAATTTATAGTTGTGGAAGCTCAAGTATTTATCGAAATCATTGTTTTGGTTTATATGATTACCGTTGAATAACAAATTTTGATTAATATTTTGCCATATAAAATTATAATTTTGTCCTAAATAAAAAATTATTTCATTTAAATATTCTGGAATTTCATTTTGAGATTCTTTAAGCCACTCTCTTATTAAAATAAAATATTTTAAATAGAATATAAGTTGTCTCAAGTTTCTAGATTTTGGAAAGCCTTGTGTATCAAAAGAAAAGTTAATAATTTTTTTTAGAAGATTTAATCCATAATTTAAATATTTTTCATCTTTATATGAAAGACCTGATAATATAATTGAAGCACATCCAATCATTTTATCATTTACCCATTTAGATCTAGTTATTTCGTTGATTAAATGGTTGACTTGTTTTTTAATATTATTATTAAATTTTTTTTTATAAGATTCACTACTATCATCATAACTTAGTTTTGAATTTGATATCCAAGCTATAACTCTTCTTGATAAAGTATCTATTTCCCAATTCTTAGAATTATATTTCTGATTTTTTTCTATCCAATTTAAAATAATTGACTGAGTAATTTTTTTTGATGACTTTAAATCAATTGTGAATAACCAAAAGAAACTATGAAGTTTTTTATAATCAGTTTCTTTAATGTCTTGATTGATCCATACAGAATTTAAATAAAAATTTTCAATATTATTTTTCTTTTTTTCATATTTAATTAAACAATCAAGTAAATTCGGACTTGGTTTATATTCAATAAGTTTGTCATCGATTCTTGATATTTTTTTATTATAAATTTTAGAACTTAAATAAATTTTTCTTATTTGATTTGAAAAATAATTAAAAAATTCACTAATAAAATTTAAAGAATTCTTTAAAATCATTGATTTATGCTAACTTAAGAGAATCAATATTCTTTTTAATGTTACCATTATTTTCTTTAAAAATAGTTGTTCCTGAAACTAAAATATTAGCACCTGCGTCTATTACAATCTTATTATTTTCAAAATTAATACCACCGTCGACTTCAATGTCAAAATTAAGTTTATTTTTTTCTTTTATTTCTTTTAAGCTTTTAATTTTTTCCAAAACTTCTGGCATAAATTTTTGACCACCAAATCCTGGAAAAACACTCATAATTAAAACAAGATCTATTTTATTTAAAATATTATCAATAATATTTAATTTTGTGTTAGGATTTAAAGAGACGCCAACTTTTTTATTTAATTTTTTAATAAGATTAATTGACTCTATTAAATCCTCAGTTGCTTCTGGATGAATTGTAATTATATCTGCTCCTGCATTTGCATAATCTTCAATATATTTATGTACAGGAGATATCATTAAATGAACATCAAAAGGTAGCTTTGTACAATTTCTTAATCTTTTTATAACAGGTGGACCAATCGTAAGATTAGGAACAAAATGACCGTCCATAACATCAACGTGAATCATATCTGCTCCACCTTGCTCAAGTTTTTTAATTTCATTGCCCAACTGGCTAAAATCAGCTGATAAAATTGAAGGTGAAATTTGTATTTTTTTCATTGATAACCAATCTACTAGTATCAATTTTATTTTTTAATTTGAATTAATTTTTACTAAAAATTCGATAAATTTCTTGAGCAATTTCACTTTCTAAAGGAAAAGATAGCATTCCCATCACAGAATAACCCAAAACATATGGCATTAGATAAAATCTAATCATATAGAAGAACCACGCAACATAAAGGGGTACTAAAGGTTTTATTATAAATTCGGGTGTTATAGGTTTAAATAATCTGACTAATGGATTTGTTAAGTTTACAAAAACTTTCATAAAAAAAAAGTTAGAATCTTCCCTTTGAAAGATATTCATTGCAACTCTTCCAATAAGCGTCCACATAATAACACCGAGAATATAATCTATAATATATACCAAAGGATGAAAATTTGCAGACATATAAAAAATGTATTTAGACTTTTAATTAAAAGGGGCGAAATAATTCGCCCCTTAAAATTATATTTATTTAGTGTTGTTTTCCAAGTACGGTTTTACCACTTGGTATACGTACTTCATCAACCATTTTTTGAGTTGCAGTATCTGGTGCAGGTGTCATTAAACTAACAACTATCATAGACACTAAACTAACTAATGATCCAACTATTCCGAATGTAAGTTGAGTTATACCCCAGAATCCAGCTCCACCATTACGTACCCAAATTAGATAAGCAGTACCAGAAGCTAAACCTAGAAGCATTCCTGCAACAGCTCCTTGCGAGTTTGCTCTCTTCCACCATACTCCCAATACAAGTGGGAAGAACAATCCTGACATTGCAAAGTCAAAAGCCCAGATAACTGAACCTAAGATACCTTGGATTTCAAGAGCGGCAATAGATGCGCCAGCAAAACCAATTAAGAAAAGTAGTACTCTCGCAACAATTAGTCTTTTTGCAGTTTCTGCTTTAGGGTCAATGATCTTGTAGTACAAGTCGTGAGATAAAGCATTTGCAATTGCTAGAACTAAACCATCAGCTGTTGACATGGCAGCAGCCATACCTCCAGCTGCAACTAGTCCTGAAATTACATAAGGTAATCCAGCAATTTCTGGAGTAGCTAATACAACGGCTTTACCACCCATGAAAAACTCATTTAATTCAAGAGTTCCATTTCCGTTAAAGTCGCTAACAAACATTAAATTTGCTTGGTTCCAGTTTTGGTACCAGTCTAATGCTTGAACATCAGCTATTGATTTACCAATAATTCCAGTTGCAAGACTAGGATCCATCAATGATAGTTTTGATAAAGTTGCTAACATTGGTGCAGAAGAATAAAGTAGGAATATAAAGAACAATGACCAACCTACTGATCTTCTAGCTGTTCTTACACTTGGAGTAGTAAAGTATCTCATCATAACGTGTGGTAATGAAGCTGTTCCAGCCATCATACAAACCGCTAATGAAATAAATGCCCATGGTGTAGCATTAACTGAAGAGTGAGCTTTAGTTATTCCAGCTAAACCTTTTGGTACTGTAGCTAAATCAGCTGCAGTATTTTTAACTGTTCCTAAACCAAATTGAGCTTCCAGTTCAGCTATTCTAGATACCTCATCTGCCAACATTAAGTGTGGAAAGAATCCAGCACCCATCTTATTACTAATCCAAAATACTGGTAGTAAGTAAGCTATAATTAACACAATGTATTGTGCAACTTGTGTCCAAGTAACAGCTCTCATTCCTCCAAGCATAGAACAAATTAATATACTTGCTAAACCGACGTACACAGCTATTCCAAAAGGAATATCTAACGCAACTGAAGCAATTGTTCCTGTTGCGTTAATTTGTGCAGTCACATATGTAAATGAAGCTACTGTTAATACTAATACAGCGGATAATCTTGCTAAGTTACCTCCATACCTTGTACCTATAAAGTCTGGAACTGTATAGCATCCAAATTTTCTTAAATATGGTGCTAACAAAGATGCAACTAATACATATCCACCAGTCCATCCAACTAAAAGTGCCATATAACCATAACCTTTAAAGTAAATTCCACCTGCCATTGCAACGAATGAAGCACCAGACATCCAGTCTGCTGCAGTCGCCATTCCGTTAAATACTGTTGGAACTTGTCTTCCAGCTACGTAATACGCATCTAGTTGAAGAGTTCTTGATAAATATCCAATCATTGCATAGATACCCACAGTGAAAGCTACGAAAGCAATTCCTATTGCTTTTGCAGACATTCCCATTTGTTCTGCTATCGCCATTACGATTATGAACGCAAGGAAACCACCAGTATATATTCCATATACTTTAGGTAAATTATCTATAAATTTTCCTTTAATCATTTAGTCATCCTCTCTTTCAGAGAAACCAAATTCTTCATCAATTTTTTCTTGTCTATTTGCAAACCAGAAAATTAGTATTACAAAAATTCCAAGAGATCCTTGACACGTCATGTAGTATGACAAAGGATATCCCAATGGTCTAAAACTTGATGCTTCCATTTCGGCTCCGAAAAAAAAGATACCAATTGAGAAAACAAACCAGATTGCTAAAGTAACAAATAGCAAACCTCTAGTTTTTTCCCAGTGTTGAGCTTGTTTTGACATTTTTTTTCTCCCTATATTTTAAAAAAATGGATCTATACATATAATGTTATGGATTGAAACCTTTAAAAACAATAGAATTATAAGGTTTTATATAATATAAAACAACTCCAACTAGAAAAATGACTCTAAAATATAAATTCAACCTAAAAGATATTAAGCTTGAAGATTTTAAAGTTTATCTCCTTTCATTATTTAAGGCTATTTTACCAAAGAAAAAAATTAAAAATATTGATGATTTAGAATCTTTTATACAAAAAAAATCAGCCTGGGTGTCCCAAGTAACTTTATATAGCTATTTAAAAACAAGGATGGGTACAAAATATGTATTACATTTTGATAACGAGGAGTTAATGTCATCAATAAATAAAGCAAAATGGAACATTTATTCTATATCTTTGCAGGATCTTACTTTTTATACTCTTTCTTATCTTAATGTTTTTTTTAATTATCAAGAAATGAATAATGCAAAAAAAATTTATGAGAAAATTTTAGATGACGAAATAAAAAATGGAATGCCTGGAGATGTAATTGACAAAGGAAAAACTTTATTTAATGAAAGATTACAAAAAATAGACTGGAAGACTTATTTTAAGTCTTGGCCATTTAATGAAAGCGCTTTAGCTTTATATGAATGGGCACCAATAGCCGATGAATTAAAAATTTTAGATAGAAAAATTGTTTTAAATTCTATGATTTTAAAATGGGAAAATATTCAAAAAGAATTTATTAAATTAATTAAAATTTAATTATTTTTTCTATTATCAACTAAACTTTGAACAACACTTGGATCAGCCAATGTTGTGGTATCCCCAAGTTGTTCGTGTTCATTAGCAGCAATCTTTCTTAAAATTCTTCTCATTATTTTTCCAGATCTTGTTTTTGGTAACCCAGGTGCAAATTGAATAAAATCAGGAGTAGCAATAGGTCCAATCTGTTTCCTTACCCAAAGTTTTAATTCTCTTTCTAAATCTCCATCAGACTCTTCTCCAAGATTAAGAGTTACATAACAATATAAACCATTTCCTTTTATGTCATGAGGGTATCCAACTACTGCTGCTTCAGCAACTTTTGGGTGTGCCACAAAGGCACTTTCTATTTCAGCCGTACCTAAATTATGTCCGGATACAATAATAACATCATCTACTCTTCCAGTTATCCAATAGTATCCATCTTTATCTCTTCTACAGCCATCACCAGTAAAATATTTTCCATTAAATTGTGAAAAGTATGTTTCTATAAATCTATTATGATCTCCATATACAGTTCTCATTTGTCCTGGCCAAGATTGAGCTATACATAACCTTCCTTGGGCTTCACCTTTTAGAACTTTACCATCTTTATCAACGATTTCTGGTTTAATACCGTAAAATGGTTTTGTTGCAGATCCAGGTTTTAAGTCTATCGCTCCTGTTTGTGGACTAATAAGTATTCCTCCTGTTTCGGTTTGCCACCATGTATCAACAATAGGGCACTTAGAATCTCCCACTGTCTTAAAATACCACTGCCAAGCTTCTGGATTTATTGGTTCGCCAACCGTTCCAAGCAATTTTAGAGTTTTTCTTGAAGTTTTTTTTACAGGTCCATCACCTTCTCTCATTAAAGCTCTTATTGCAGTAGGGGCTGTATAAAAAATATTTACTTTATACTTGTCAACTATTTGCCACCATCTAGAGGTGTCAGGATAAGTTGGAATACCTTCAAACATAATTGTTGTTGCCCCATTTGAAAGTGGTCCATAAATTATATAACTGTGACCTGTGATCCATCCGATATCAGCAGTACACCAATAAATGTCTTTTGGTTTATAATTAAAAATATATTGATGTGTCATTGAGGCATAAACCATATATCCACCAGTCGTGTGTAACACTCCCTTAGGTTTTCCTGTAGATCCAGATGTATATAAAATAAACAATGGATCTTCTGCGTTCATTACCTCAGGTTCACAGTTTTTAGAGGCTTTTTTAGTTATATCGTGATACCAGACATCTCTACTATCATCCCAATTAATTCTATTTCCGGTGCGTTTTACTACAATACATTTTTTAACATTTGGACAATTTAAAAGAGCTTCATCTGTAATTGATTTTAAATGAATTGTTTTTCCTCCTCTTAAACCTTCGTCAGCTGTAATAATATAGTCTGATTTACAATCATTTATTCTTCCAGCAATACTGTCTGGAGAAAATCCTCCAAAAATAATTGAATGAACAGCACCTATCCTTGCGCAAGCTAACATTGTATAAGCTAACTCAGGTATCATTGTTAAATAAATTGTAACTCTATCTCCTTTTTGAACTCCTATTTCTTTTAATCCATTTGCTGCTTTTGAAACTTCTTGATGTAATTGTTTATAGGTAATTTTTTTCTGCACTTTCGGATCATCTCCGACCCATATTATTGCAGTTTTATCCTTATTTTTCTTTAAATGGCGGTCGATACAATTTGCTGAAGCATTTAAAGTTCCATCGTAAAACCATTTAATGTGAACATCGGTCTTACTGTATTTATAATCTTTAATTTTTGTGTA
>CACIPT010000013.1 GCA_902588595.1 uncultured Pelagibacteraceae bacterium
TGAAGGATTAAATAAAAAATTTATTTTAAGAATAAATAAATAATAAAAAAACGGAATCGAGAACAAAATATTAAAAATTGATATAATTAATATTTCTTTTGAAATTTTAAACTTTACAAAATAATTAATAAAAAAAAATATTGCGAACATTCCAAAGTTTGGACTACAATATGCAGACAAAGATAAAAAAAAAGTATTTAATAAAGAATTGTGAAAACAGTTTTTATTTTTTTTAAATTTTAAATAATAATAAATTGAAATTATAAAAAATAAAGTTCCTAATAAATGAGGATCTGGCCAGATCGAATATGATCTAAATGTAGGAAATAATAAAATAATAGTTGATAAAAGTTTTAGATTTGTTTTTGGAGTTTCTTTAAAAGCAATTTTTAGAGATTTGTAAAAAAAAATAGGAATTAATAAAAACAAATGTAAAAACAAAATCTTCTGCCCAAATTCTCCAAAGCTTAAAAAAACAGATTTTAAAATATAAAAAATAGGAGAATGTCTGTGGCCTAGATCGTTATAATTTAAGAGTGTATAAAAAAAATTTGACTTAAATCTTTCAGCTATATGTGCATGACTATTATAATCATTAAAGGCTCCACCGATTGAATCTTCGCCATAAAAAAAACCAAAAAGTAAAGAAAAGTAAATTAATAGAATAATAATATTTATTTTTTTTGAGATTGTCATTATGAAGATATATACCGTCAAATTAATAATTATAAATAATATTGTTTATGAGTTACATTTTAAAGATTCTATTGAATATTTTTGATTATTTTACATTACAAAAAGTAATGAAAAAGATAGAATTTTTAATTGGAAAAGATTTTTTAACTTTAGTAGATGTTGGTTCTCATCATGGAGAATATATTTTAAGTATAAAAAAAAAATTTGACATTAAGGAAATTTATGGATTTGAACCTAATCCGATTGCATTTGAAATTTTAAAAAAAAATTTAATTAAACTTAGTGGAATAAATATATATAAGTATGGCATTTCCGATATTGAAGAAGATAAATTATTAAATCAAAATATTGAAAGTTCTTCTTCATCAATAAATCCTTTAAATAAAAATTCTAAATATTTCAAAAAAAAATATTTTTTATTTAATTTTTTAGATTTAAAAAAAGTTAGTAATCCAATCAAAATAAAAGTCATTAATTTAGCAAATTTCATGAATGAAAAAAAAATAGATAAAATTGATTTATTGAAAATTGATACCGAAGGGTATGAATTTAAGATAATTAAAGGATTAGGAGAAAACATTTCAAAAATAAAATTAATCCACTTAGAACACCATTTTGATGACATGATTATAAAGGGATATAAATTAAGTGACATACATAATTATCTAAAAAGTAATAATTTTGTAAAAATTTTCAAAATAAAAATGAAATTTAGAAAATCTTTTGAATATATATATATAAGAATAAAAATTTTTAATGCATTACAAAAAAAAAAATATCTCTATTTTAATAACAAACTATAATAAAGAAAAATTTTTAAAAAAATCAATCAAATCATGCCTGAAACAAAATTTTAAAAAAAAAGAAATTATTATTTTTGATGATTGTTCAAATGATAAATCATTAAAAATAATAAAAAAATTTTCAAGCATTAAAGTAATTAAAAATAAAAAAAAAAAATATTTATCAGGACCTCTCAATCAGATTTATGGTTTGTCAAAAATATTTAAAAAGTCAAAAGGCGAAATTATTTTTTTACTTGATAGCGATGATGAATATAGAATAAATAAATTATCTAAAGTTTTTAATATGTTTAAAAATGATCAAAATTTAAAATTTATTCAAGACACGCCTTTTCTAACATCTTCTAAAAAAGTGGCAAAATTGAAGAATAAAATATCTTTATTTACTATTTGGCCTAGTTTTTTTCCAACTAGCTGTATTGCTATTAGAAGAAGTTTTTTGAAAACTTTTTTTAAATTTGCCAAGAAGCATGAGTTTCCAAATCTGGAGATTGATGCAAGACTTGCAATATTTGCATTTTTAAAAAATGAATTTAAAATTACAAAGAATTGTTTAACTAATTATAATTATGACAATTATGGTATTACATCAAAATATAAAAAATTTAGTGTACCATGGTGGAAAAAAAGAAACGAAGCTTTTGAATATACAAAATATCTAACAACAAAAATGAATATAAGTTTTAAAAGAGGACCAGATTATTATTTTACTAAATTATTAAATTTATTTTTTTAACATTAATATAATTTATTAAATTTGTTATTATTGCAATAAACCTAGTTAATTTAATGATTATATTTGATTTACAATATATTATTTTTCTATATAAGTTTTTTGCCTGGTGATTTTTGCGAAAGGGTTATACCCGATCCCATTCCGAACTCGGAAGTCAAGCCTTTCAGCGCCAATGGTACTTTGTCTTAAGACACGGGAGAGTAGGACATTGCCAGGCTAAACACCTACATGAAAAAATTAATAATTGTAACTGGTGGAGCTGGATTTGTAGGATCTAATTTAATTGAGCATTTAATAGAAAAAACTAATTATAAAATAGTAAGCATAGATAATTATTCTAGCGGCTCAAAAAAAAATCATATCCTAAATAGTAGGGTTAAATATATAAAAGGCAACACAAAGGATATTAACAGAATTTTATCTAAAAAAAAAAATATCCATTCTATTTTTCATTTTGGTGAATTTTCAAGAATTTTTCAAAGTTTTAAAAGGTTTAATGAATGTTATGAATCTAATTCTATTGGAACAAAAGAAGTATTTAAATTTTGTTTAGATAATAAAATTAAATTAATTTATTCAGCAACTTCTGCAAGCATTGGAAATAAAGGCCAAGATAAAAATCTTTCACCTTACGCTTTTACAAAAGCAAAAAATTTAGAACTCTTAGAAAATTTGAAGAAGTGGTTTAATTTTAAATTTGAAATAATTTATTTTTATAATGTATATGGATCGAAACACATATGTTCAGGAGAAATGGCAACGGTAATTGGAATTTTTGAAGAATTATATAAAAAAAAATTACCTTTAACTGTAGTAAAGCCAGGAACCCAATCTAGAAGATTTACTCATATAAAAGATACTATAGATGTTTGCTATGAAGCCTGGAAAAACAATAAGTGTTTACACTATAGTATTTCTAATAGAAAAACTTATTCAATATTACAAGTTGCCAAGTTATTTAATTGCAAAATTAAATATTTGCCTAGTAGAAAAGGAGAAAGGTATGCGTCAGCTTTGACTAATGCAATTTTTACAAATAAAGTGCATAAAAGGTTTGGTAAAATAAATTTGAAAGATTACATAGATTCGTTTATTAAAGACCAAAAAAAAATTTATGAAAATAGCTAGTTCCCTTAAATCCTTAAAAAAAAGAGATTTAAACTCTAAATTAGTTAGACGGAGAGGTAGAGTTTATATAATTAATAAAAAAAATCCCAAATTTAAAGCAAGACAAAAATAATTCTTTTTTTATGATCATAGGTTCAGTATCAGAAAATAAAGATATAGAAAAAAGAATTTCCATTACACCAGAATTGGCTAAGAAATATTTACAAAGTGGATTTGAAATTATTATAGAGTCAGGTTATGGATTGCATATAAATATTTCTGATGATGAATTTATCAAAGAAGGTTGTAAAATAGATAATAGAGAAAATATTTTAAAAAAATCAAAAATAATTTTGCAATTAAACCTACCGGATGAATCTGTTTTAAGTCAATTAAAAGAAAATAATATTCTTATTGGTAATTTTAACTCAAGTCAAAATCTTGAAAAATTACAAAAATTAAAAACAAAAAAAATTTTTGTTTTTTCTTTAGAACTACTACCAAGAATTACTAGAGCTCAATCAATGGACATTCTTTCTTCTCAAGCAAATTTAGCTGGGTACAAAGCGGTTGTTGATTGTTTTGCGAAATTTAAAAAAGCAATTCCAATGATGATGACAGCCGCGGGGACAATTTCTGCCGCAAAGGTGTTAGTAGTTGGAGCTGGAGTTGCAGGACTTCAAGCTATAGCCACAGCAAAAAGAATGGGAGCGATAGTATTTGCTACAGATGTAAGAATGGCATCAAAAGAACAAGTTGAAAGTTTAGGTGGAAAATTTTTAGCAGTAGAAGGTTCAGAAAATCTAGAAACAGATGGAGGTTATGCAAAAGAAGCTTCTGAAGAATTTAAAAAAAAACAAGAGGACCTTCTAGCTGAGACTTTAAAAAAAATAGATATTGTTATTTGTACAGCGTTAGTACCAGGAAAAAAAGCTCCTAAAATAATAAATGAAAAAATGATAAACGGCATGCAAGCGGGTTCAATAATTTATGATTTGGCAGCTTCTCAAGGTGGTAACTCGGACTATACCAAAGCAGATGAAGTTGTAGAAAAAAATGGCATTACAATAATTGGTGACAAAAATATCTTAAATAAATTGCCCGTATCTGCATCAAATTTGTATGCAAAAAATTTATTTAACTTTGTTTTAAACCTTTATGATAAGGAAAGTAATAAGATAAATATTAATATGGATGATGAAATAATAAACAAAACTTTGGTAAAATAAAATGGAAATAGATCCTTTTGTATTTAGATTAAGCATATTCATTCTTTCGATATTTATTGGATATTATGTAGTTTGGAGTGTTACGCCATCTTTACATACGCCTCTTATGTCGGTCACAAATGCTATATCTTCAGTAATTATTGTTGGTGCAATAATTGCTGCTTTGGCGGGAGATTCTAGCAATATATTTGATACTGCAAATATTTTTGGATTTTTGGCAATTATTTTAGCTGCAATAAATATTTTTGGAGGGTTCCTTGTAACTCAAAGAATGCTTGCGATGTATAAAAAGAAAAAGAAAGACAAGTAACTATGTCAGCAAATATATTAGCATTATTTTATTTAATTTCTGGAGTTTTGTTTATTTTAGCTCTTAGAGGACTTTCGTCACCAGAAACATCAAGGCAAGGAAATTTATTTGGAATTATTGGAATGGCAATTGCCATTGGAGTTACTTTTTTATCTGTAGGAAATTTTTCTACAGGATTTTTGTATGTTTTGGGTTTTTTATTAATAGGAGGATCTGTAGGTGCATTTATTGCATATAAAATACCAATGACAGCAATGCCAGAGCTTGTAGCAGGATTTCATAGTTTAGTTGGTCTCGCAGCAGTATTTGTTGCAATATCTGCTTTTTTAAACCCTGAAGTTTTTAATTTAGGCTCATCAGGAAATATCAAAATCGCAAGTTTAATTGAAATGTCTTTGGGAGCCGCAATAGGAGCTATAACTTTTACAGGTTCTATTATAGCTTTTTTAAAATTGAGAGGAATAATGTCTGGCTCCCCAATTACTTTTATGGGCCAACACTTTTTAAATTTGGCTCTTGGTTTAATTTTGTTTGGTTTGATATATTATTTATGTAAAACTCAAATAGATACTTGGTTTTGGATTATAATTCTAATTTCATTTTTAGTTGGAGTTTTATTAATTATTCCAATAGGTGGAGCTGATATGCCAGTTGTTATCTCTATGCTGAATTCATATTCTGGTTGGGCAGCTGCAGGGATAGGTTTTACACTAGAAAATACTGCCTTAATAATTACAGGTGCTTTAGTCGGTTCATCAGGAGCAATTTTATCATATATTATGTGTAAAGGTATGAACCGTTCTTTCTTTAATGTTATTTTAGGAGGCTTTGGTGGAACTGATCAATCTTTATCTCAAACTGGCAAAGAACAGAGACCTGTGAAAAGTGGAAATGCTGATGATGCTGCATTTTTAATGAAAAATGCTTCATCAGTAATAATTGTTCCAGGATATGGAATGGCAGTTGCTCAGGCACAACATGCTTTAAGAGAGATGGTGGATGCTCTTAAGAAAAATGGCGTCAAAGTTACTTATGCAATTCATCCTGTTGCTGGTAGAATGCCCGGACATATGAATGTTTTGTTAGCTGAGGCAAATGTTCCTTATGATGAGGTATTTGAATTAGAAGAGATTAACAATGATTTTGCTAATTGCGATGTTGCTTATGTAATCGGAGCTAATGATGTAACTAATCCAGTTGCAAAAACTGATCCTCAAAGTCCTATTTATGGTATGCCAATTTTAGATGTTGAGAAAAGTAAGTCGGTATTATTTGTAAAAAGGAGTTTATCGCCAGGATATGCGGGTATAGACAACGATCTATTTTATAGAGATAATACTTTGATGCTTTTTTCTGATGCAAAAAAAATGACAGACGATATAATAAAGAATTTATAATTTTGACTAAGATATTTTGCGACATTGCAGACATAAATTTAATAAAGAGATTTAACAAAAAATCTATTGTAAAAGGCTTCACCACAAATCCAAGCTTGATGAGAAAAGCAGGAGCCAAAGATTACGAAAATTACAGTAAAAAAATTTTAAAAGTTACAAAAAAAACTATTTCTTGCGAAGTTTTTGCAGACAAGGCTAGCAGCATGATATCCCAAGGAATTAGTATTAGTGAATGGGGAAAAAATGTTTATGTTAAAGTACCAGTTACAAATTCTAAAGGAAAATTTATGGGAAGTGTAATAAATTATTTAAATAAAAAAAAATAAAATTAAATATTACTGCAGTGTATACCGCAAAACAAACCAAGCAAATTTTGAATAAAATAAATAAGAAAACAAAAGTTATTATTTCATTATTTGCTGGAAGAATGGCCGATGTTGGAAAAGATCCAATTCCAGAATTTAAAAAAAGCTTAAAATATGCAAGAAATTATAAAAATGTAGAAATTTTATGGGCAAGCGTTAGGGAACCATATAATTACATTCAAGCTAAACAGTTAAAATGTCATATTATTACAGTTCCTCCTTTAATAATTGAAAAAATTGAAAAATTTGGAAAAACTTTTAATAAATTGACCACCGATACTGTAAAAGGTTTTTTGAAAGATAGTAAAAAATCAAAATTTAAAATTTAGTTTTTTTCAATATATCCCATCATAATAGAATAATTTATCCAGAATAATCCTGCCGAATAAGTTGAGAAAAAGCTACCAGAAGGCAAAAGTGGAATTAAGTTAACTAAAACAAAAAGCATACCAGAAAATTGGTAAATATTTTTATTTTTTTTATAAGACTTGAAAAATAAATACAAAGATAAAAAAATAAATATTGTAAAAGTTAAATATCCAAACAATCCTGTTTCCGATAAAAACTCATAATGTATTTGATGAGGATGTGTATTTCCACGTCTGTCCCAATGTTTATGATCTAAATCTTCATATTTTTTACTATAACTTTCTATTCTAAAGTTTTTAATACCTACACCAAAAATTGTATTATCTTTAAATATTTCAGTAGCAACTTTATAATGAGCTCCATAATAAGATTCCTCTAAATATAAATTAATACCGCCTTTATTTATTAATTTATAAATTTGATCAAAATATCTCAATTTATGATGTTGATTGAAATTTATATAAGATATAAAAAATAAGAGTACTAAAGTAACAGAAATTAACTTAAATCTTAATTTAATATCAACTATAAAAAATAAAAATAAATTTATAATAATAAAAGTTTTAATAAAATTAGACCTTTCACCAATCAAAAATGATAAAATAATAAAACTAATTGACAATATAATATCTAAGTATTTATTTTTATAATTAAGATGAACGAAACTTAAAACTATCAAAACAAATGCTGAAAAAAAATGACCAATTATCATTTCTTTGCCTGTAAAACTTGTTAATCTTCCTGGTATTATTGATTTAAAACCTAGTGTATTTGTTTTAAATAAATATTCAAAAATTAGGTCGGCAACAACAACAAAAAATATTATTGACCAAATTTTATATAAAAGATTAATTTCATTTTTATTATAAGACTCTATTAATTGTCTAAATGCCAAAATAGATCCAATTATAAGAAAAAATTTAATTACTCTTGGATATGTTAAGGAAAAATTATTTGAAAAAATTAAGTTAATTAATAAAGTTATAAATAAAAATAGAAGAAGATAAATTAGTATTTTACTTTCATCATTTATTTTAATTTTTTTTGATAAAATACTTATAAAGAAAAGAAAAAAGAAAATTATTGTAAAAAAATTAATTAAAAAATTTCCAATTAAAAAGGCAACAGGATAAATACTGAAAAAAAAAAATAATAATTTATCTGTTAGTTCTCTATTTTTAGATAAAATTAATTCTTTAATCATTTATAAACTAAATTGGTTGCGGGGGACGGATTTGAACCGCCGACCTCAAGGTTATGAGCCTTGCGAGCTACCAGGCTGCTCCACCCCGCGGTATAGTTAAATTCTATTTTTGAGTTTATTTAGCTTTTTAACTCTTTTAATATTTTCTTGTAGAATTCTTTTCTTTTTTTCCGAAGGTTTTTCATACGTATTTTTTAATTTTATTATTTTAAAAAAACCATCTCTTTGGAGTTTTCTTTTTAAAACTCTAAGAGCTTGCTCTACATTATTGTCTTTTACTTCTATTTTAATAACATCCTCCTGAAAAAACGATTTCATAGCATTTAATAAATTGGTTGTCTATATTCATTATATTTTATTAATTACTCTTATTTAATTTATCTTTTTCTTTTTGTTTCTTTTCTCTTTTAATTCGTCTTTCAGCTTTCTCCAAAGAATCTTGTAAATCTTTTTGAGAAAATAGACCAATTGCCACAGGATCTTTAGCATTAAGGTTATTAAAATTCCAATAACTTTTATTCTTTATAGCTGTTACAGAATTTTTAGTTATTCCAACTAATTTAGCTATTTGTGAATCTTTCAAAGTTGGATGCTGTCTAATTAACCAAAGAGCAGAGTCTGGTTTATCTTGTCTTTTTGATAAAGGAACATATTTTTTTATTTTATCGCTATTATTAGAAATTTCTAAATTATAATTATTTATTTTAAGTGGTCTTTCCTGATCTTTTGAAGAAAGTTCGATCTCCTCTTTAGTTAATTGTCCAGAAATAATTGGGTTATAACCTACAATTCCTTTTGCAACTTCACCATCTGCTATTCCTTGTATTTCTACTTCGTGTAAATTACAAAATTCTGCAATTTGTTTAAAAGTTAATGTTGTATTTTCTACAAGCCATACAGCTGTCGCCATAGGCATCAAAGGTGAATTTGTCATTATGATTTTTTATCTGTTCTAAAATTTTGGAATTTTTTATTAAATTTACTTACTCTTCCTTTATCGAGGATTTTTTGTTTTCCACCTGTCCAAGCTGAATGAGAAATAGGATCAATTTCAAGTTTTAAAGTTTCACCTTCTGATCCCCAAGTAGATCTTGTTTCAAACTGAGATCCATCTGTCATTTCAACTTTTATATTATGATATTTAGGGTGAATATTTTTTTTCATAGCTGGCTTTATAACAAAAGAAAATCTAAAAACAATTAAAAGTTATCAAGTTTTTCAAGCATTTTTTCATATATAGCATTGCTTCCTACTAATACTTTAATACCTTCACTAGATAAATAATTTATATCATTTATTTTTCCACCCGCTTCTTTAACTATAATAATTCCTGCCGCAATATCCCATATATTTAAATTTTTTTGAAAATATCCATCATATCTTCCCATTCCCACATAAGCCATGTCTAGGGAGGCACTGCCAGATTTTCTTGTAGTAAGATTAGAAACAAATTCTTCTTTTCCTCCTGTTGCGAAGAGACATTCATTAATATTTCTTTTTTTTGAGACTCTAATTCTTTTATTATTAAAATATGCTCCATTATCTTTTTCTGCATAAAACATTTCATTTTTAATAGGATCAAAAATTAAACCACAAATAATTTCATTGTTTGATTTTAATGCTATAGAAATTGCGAAATGAGGAATACCATGTAAAAAATTTGTAGTACCATCAATTGGATCTATAATCCAAACATTATTTTTATCTGAATTATTTATTTCTCCTATTTCTTCACTAAGTATAGAAAATTTTTTTCTAGATTTTGTTAATTCTTCAATAATTATTTTTTCAACTTTTTTATCTGAATTTGTAACAAAATCCGAAGGTCCTTTAGGCGATACTTGCAATTCTTCGAGTTCTCCAAAATCTCTTATTAATATTTTAGAAGCTTTTTCCGCTGCTTTGATCATAATATTTAAATTTGCAGATATTGAATTCATATATTTTATATCTTTTTTACATATTCAATTGTTCTAGTATCAACAACTATCTGGTCTCCACTTTCAATAAATGGCGGAACTTGAATTTTAATGCCATTATCTAGTATAGCTGGTTTATACGATGAAGATACTGTTTGACCTTTTAGAGCCACATCAGTACTTTCTATTTTACAATTAATTTGATTAGGCAATTCTACAGATATAGCCTTCTCTTCATAAAAACATATCTTTACCTCTAATTCTTCTTTTAAAAATTTTCCTTTTTCTCCAATAATGTTTTTTTTTAAATTTATTTGTTCAAAAGACTTTTGATTTATAAAATAATAATCTGCTTCATCTTCGTATAAATAATTAAAATTAATTTCTTCTAATGAAGCTTTTTCAATAGTATCGCTTGATCTAAATCTTTCATTGAGCTTTGTTCCTTTATTTACACTTTTCATTTCAACTTGATTAAACGCACCACCTTTTCCAGGTTTTACATGTTGTGTTTTAAGAACTTCCCACAAATCATCTTTGTGCTCTATAAGCATGCCAGGTTTTATTTCATTACCAGATATTTTCATATTAGTTTATTTATAGCTTCTTTTGGATTTAGTTTTTTATTATTCCAAATGTAGCCTGAGATAGCTAAAAAGTTAGCTTTATTCAATAAAAGTTTTTTATAATTAGTATCTTTTATTCCTCCTATTGCCACAACAGGAGTATTAGTTAATTTTTTAGCCAAACTAAGTATTTTTAAACTTGCTTTATATTTAATTTTTTTTGTTTTAGACGAATAAAATGCCCCAAAAGCTAAATAGCTTGCACCATCAGCAACAGCTTTCTTTGCTAGGTTTATTGAATTATGACATGTAATTCCAATAATTTTATTTTTTAATATTTTTCTAGCCTTTAAAATACTCATGTCTTTTTGTCCTAAATGACAACCATCTGCATTAATTTTTTTTGCAAAAATTGGATCATCATTAACAAGAAATTTAACTTGATATTTTTTACAAATTTTTCTTATTTTATTGGCAATAATAATTTTTTTTTTTCTATTTTCTTTCTTTAATCTTAATTGAAAAAAACTTACTTTTTTTGAACTTAATACTTGGTTAAGCTTATTATAGAAGTTTATATTTTTAATATTTGTTGGAGAAATTAAATAAATAAATCTCTTATTTTTTCTATTTATCCTCAAGTTCTTCCGACCATTTTCCTTGAGCAGCAAGCGAGCACATATTAGCTCTGTGATTAAAAATTTCCTGAGTACCCTTAATATTTCTAATATCCTTTGACCAAAATTTAATAGCACTTTGTTGCAAGGCTCGTCCATATGAGTAACTCATTATAAAATTTGTATCATTAAATTTATTAATCAAGTTCAAGTTTTCCGTTGCTTCTATTTCTTTTTGGCCGCCAGACAAAAAAGCTATTCCAGGCACTTCTTTTGGAACAGATTCTTTTAGACATTTTAAAGTTAATTTAGCAACTTCTTCATTTTTAATTTTTTTATTTGATTTAGTTCCAGGCAGTATCATGTTTGGTTTTAAAATTATTCCTTCCAAATTAACCTTATGATGGACTAGTTCTTCAAAACATTTTTTAATCACTTCTGATGTTTTATTTAGACAATCTTCAGCTGAATGATCTCCATCCATTAGTACTTCCGGTTCAACTATTGGCACCATTCCATTTTCTTGTACAAGTGAAGAGTATCTAGCCAAAGCATGGGCATTTGAATTAATTGATAATTTGCTAGGGTGTTTGTCTGAAACAATATATACACCTCTCCATTTTGTAAATCTTGCTCCAAGCTTATAGTAGACATGCAATCTTTCTCTAAGACCATCCAATCCTTCTGTTATTTTTTCATCTGGCGAACCTGCTAAAACTTTTGCTCCTGTATCTACTTTTATTCCGGGAACAGCTCCAGATGAAGAAATTAATTCTGGTATAGTTTTTTTTGAGCTCGATTTTTGTTTAATGGTTTCATCATACAAAATCACTCCGCCTATACATTTCTTCATACTTTCAGATGAAAAAAGCGTTTCTCTAAATAGTAGTCTGTTTTCTGGAGTTGATTCTACATTAACAGCCTCAAGTCTTTTGGTCATAGTTCCTGTGCTTTCATCTGCGGCCAGGATTCCTTTTCCATTAGATAAAATTTTTAAAGCAATATTGTTTAAATCAGACATTTTAATTTAACGCTTTTATACCAGGTAAAGTTTTTCCTTCAAGGTATTCTAAAAAAGCTCCACCGGCAGTTGAAACAAAAGTAAATGAATCAAATTTATTAAATTTATTTATCGCAGCAACTGTTTCTCCACCCCCAGCTACAGAGAAAATTTTATCATTCTTTGTTTTTTGAGAAATTAGTTCTAATATTTTTTTAGTCCCATTTTGAAAATTTGGGTTCTCAAAATATCCCGCTGGACCATTCCAAAGGACTGTTTTTGATTTATTTATAGTTGTTTCAATGGATGATATTGTTTTTGATCCAATATCTAATATCATATCATTTTCATCTATTTCGTTTATATTCTTTTCTTTTCCATTTCCATTTAAACTTTTAGACACAATAACATCTTTAGGTAATGTAATATCACAATTATATTTTTTTGAGTTTTCTATAATTTCTTTAATTAAAGAAGCACACTCATATTCGCATATTGATTTTCCTACACTTGCGCCAGTGTGTTTTAGCATTGTATTAGCCATTCCACCTACAATTATAATATTATTAAATTTTTTTATTAAATTATTTATAATTTTAATTTTTGTCGAAATTTTTGAACCTCCAATTATAAGCGATACAGGTTTTTTAATTTCCGAGGTTAATTTTTTTAATGCATTAATTTCTTCAGTAATTTGTAGCCCAAAATATGAAGGCATATATTTGGTAATCCCCTCAACAGAAGCGTGAGACCTATGAGAACAAGAAAAAGCATCATTTATATATATATCTCCCAAAGTGGACATTTTTTTTGAAAAATCCTTATCATTTGTTTTTTCTCCTTCATTAAATCGAATATTTTCTAACATTATAATAGATCCATTCGAAATTTTATTTATTTCTAAAAGTGTATTTTCATTAATAATATCTTTGTTAAACAAAACTTTTTTCTTTAATAGAAAAGATAATTTTTCTGAAATAGGTTTTAAAGACATTCCTTCGACCACTTTCCCTTTTGGTCTTCCGATGTGAGACATAATTATAATTTTAGCTTGCTTTTCTACCAAAAGGTTTATTGTTGGTATTATTTTTTCTATTCTTGATGTTTCAGTTATAGATCCATTTTTCATTGGAACATTTAAGTCGACTCTTAATAAAACTTTTTTTCCTTTGAGATCTAAATTTTTATTTAAAATATTATTCATAAAAAATTAAATTTTATGAATATACTCTGCTAAATCGCACATTCTTGAAGCAAATCCCCATTCATTATCATACCATGCCGAAACTTTACCCATGTCATCTCTAACAACGTTAGTTAAGGATAAATCAACGATAGCAGAATTAGGGTTATGATTAAAATCAATTGAAACAAGCTTTTCATCAGTTGCATAAAGGATGTTTTTTAATTCTTTTTTTGAAGCTTTTTTAAAAGATTCGTTAATTTTTTTTACAGTCAGTTTGCTTTTTGAATTAAATACTAGATCTACTAATGAAACATTTGGTGTTGGTACTCTTATCGCTAAACCTTCGAGCCTTCCTTTCAGATCTGGTATAATTTCTCCAATAGCTTTCGAAGCTCCAGTTGAAGTTGGCACCATAGATTGACCAGCAGATCTTGCTCGTCTTGGATCTTTATGAGAGTTGTCCAATAGTCTTTGATCGGCCGTATATGAATGAATAGTTGTCATGAAACCTTTTTCTATTTTAAATTCTTTATTTAAAATGTATGCAACTGGTGCAAGACAATTGGTAGTACAAGAAGCAGCAGAAATTATTGAATCATTTTTACTAATCGATTTGTGATTTACACCATATACAATAGTTTTATCAGCATTTTTACAAGGTGCGGAAACAATAACTTTTTTAGCACCATTTTTTATGTGAGTATTAAGTTTATCTTTTGAATTAAATTTTCCTGTACATTCCAAGACATAATCTACACCAAACTTCTTCCATTTAATTTCATTTAAATTCGAATGTTGTGAGAATGTAATTTTTTTACCATTTATATTTAAGTAGTTATCTCCATATTTAATTTTACAATTAAATTTTCCATGAACAGAGTCATACTTTAATAATGATGAGACAACCTCTGAATTTGATCTGCTATTAATGTGTTTAATTTCTATATTATTATTATTATTTTCAATTAATGATCTAACGACCATTCTTCCTATTCTACCTAAACCATTAATGCCAATTTTTACGGTCATGCTTATGTATTTATCATTTCTTTAACTTTTTTTACTATATTTATAGTTGTTAAACCAAAGTGTTCATATATTTTTTTATAAGGTGCGCTTTTTCCAAAATCATCTATTCCAAAAGCAATTCCATTTTCACCTACATACTTTTTCCAATAATCAGTTGTAGATGCTTCGATTGAAATTTTATGTTTTGTCTCATTTAAAATTTTTGATTTATACTCTTTTTTTTGTATATCAAATAATTCGTGGCATGGCATAGATATAACTTTTGAATATATGTTTTCTGTGGCTAATTTTTGACTAACTTCAATCGCCAAATTAACTTCAGAGCCAGTAGCCAATATAGTTAGATCAATTTCACTTTTTGTTCTTGATATTTCATAAGCACCAACCGAACATCTGTTTTCTTTTGTAAACTCTTTTCTAATAGGATTAACTTTTTGTCTGCTTACGGCAATTATACTAGGAGTGCCATCAAATGATATAGCATGATCCCAACATTCAAAAGTTTCAGCAGTATCCGCTGGTCTAAAAACATTTAAATTTGGAATAGATCTTAGTCCCGCCAGTTGTTCTATAGGTTGATGAGTTGGACCATCTTCTCCAAGTCCGATTGAGTCATGACTCATTACATAAATTACTTTTTGTTTCATTATAGCAGCTAATCTTATTGATGGTTTACAATAGTCACTAAAAATTAAAAAAGTTCCTCCATATGGAATTAATTCACTATGCAACGCAAGACCATTCATTATTCCACACATTGCATGTTCCCTGACTCCATAATGAATATAATTTCCTTTAAAATTTCCTGGTTTGATTATTTGGTGGTTTTTTGTTTTTGTATTATTTGAACCGGAGAGATCTGCCGAACCTCCTATAATATTGGGAATTTTTTTTACCAAGAAACTTAATATTTTCTCAGATGATTTTCTGGTTGCCATAGTTTCGGATTCATTAATTACATTTTGTTTTTCTTTATAATCTCTTAAAGATTTGTTTTTTAAAAAAGAAGAGTAAACAATTTTTTTACTATTTTTTTTATTCCATTTTTCTGCTTCTTTAATTCCTTTACTTCCGATTTTTCTCCACTCATCAAGTATATTTTTTGGTATTTCAAAAGGAGGATGATTCCATTTTAATTTTTTTCTTACTAATTTTATTTCATCCTCACCAAGAGGACTTCCGTGAGCAGATGCTTTTCCTGATTTATTAGGTGAACCAAAGCCAATAATAGTTTTGCAAG
The DNA here is from genome assembly GCA_902588595.1 of uncultured Pelagibacteraceae bacterium. Taxonomy (GTDB): domain Bacteria; phylum Pseudomonadota; class Alphaproteobacteria; order Pelagibacterales; family Pelagibacteraceae; genus Pelagibacter. The sequence goes on from CACIPT010000013.1 coordinate 15,774, forward strand.
ATATTACTGTGGGTTTTTTTGCTTTTTGCGCTTTCTTAAGCGCTCCAGATATTTGTTTTTCGTTTTGACCATCTATTAAAATATAATCCCATCCATAACTTTCAAATCTTTTTTTAAAATTGTCAGATACTGCAAGGTTAGTTGGTCCATCAATTGATATAGAGTTATTGTCAAACAGCATGATTAGATTTTTTAATTTTAAATGACCTGCTAGACTTAAAGCTTCATGACTTATACCTTCCATTAAGCATCCATCTCCAGCCAAAACATATGTTTTGTGATTAATTATTTCTTTACCAATTTTTTTTCTTAAAATTTCCTCAGCTATTGCAAGACCAACCGAATTTGCAATTCCTTGTCCAAGTGGACCAGTTGTTGTTTCAATGCCAGTTCCCGGACTATATTCAGGATGACCAGCACAAATACAGTTTAATTGTCTAAATTTTTTAATATCGTTTAATGAAATACTTTTATACCCAGTTAAATATAATAAAGAATAAAGTAGCATAGAGCCATGACCTGCTGACAAAACAAATCTATCTCTATTAAGCCAATTTGGATTTTTTGGATTAAATTTCAGAAAATTTTTGAACAATACAGTTGCCACATCTGCCATTCCCATCGGCATGCCTGGGTGTCCAGAGTTAGCTTTTTGTACAGCATCTATCGACAAAAACCTTACTGCGTTGGATAAATCTTTATTAATTCTATTCAAAAATATCCTATCTAGACTTGGGTGAATCAATTTATTATTATATTCATATATATATGAATTCTACGTATGAAAAAGAAAAAAAGCTTAATGAAGCTCTAGAAAAGTTAAATTTATTTAATCCACAAAATTTAAATTTAAAAGAAACTATTTCGAATTTAGACCAGCAAAAGAATCAATTAGAAATTGAAAAGAAAGAATTGGAGATGAAACATATGGAGCTTCAACAAAATTATCAAAAACTAAAGTTAAAAATTGATGAATTTAACAATCAAAAGGAGATGGAAACAAAAAAAGAATTAGAGTTAACCGATAAAATAGATGAATTAAATCAAGAAACAGATAGTTTGTTAGAAGAAATAGATAAATGGCAAATGTAAATATAAAATTTAATAATAAAGAATTTCTATTGTCGTGCGATGATGGCCAAGAGGAACACTTGGAAGAGTTAGCTTCTAACTTAAATGAAAAATTTAATAATTTAAAATTATCCTTAGGAAATATTGGGGAAAATAAACTTTTATTAATTACTTCCATTACTGCTATGGATGAATATTTTGCAACTAAAAAAAAAATTGATCAAAAAATTGAAGAATTAAAAAGTTTAACTGAAAAATTCAAAGAATTAAAATCTCTCGTATACGAATACAAAGAAAAAAAAGAAAATGAGATTAATTATTTAAATGAAGAGCAAAAAAAATTAAAAAATCAGTTAGATAAAAATAATTCTGATTATGAAAAAGTTATTGAAAAAACTACAAATGAAATAGAAAATTTTTTAACAAAAGTTAATTCAGAAAATCCTTTACAATAAAGTCAGTGTTAAAATCCAAAATAAGAAAAAAAGTATTAAAAATTAGAATCAAAAAAAGCAATAAGAATAATAGTTTTCCCTTTTCAAAAATTTTAAAAGAAATAAACATAAAAAAAAAAATAATTGGATGCTACTATCCTGTTAATTTTGAGATTAATATATTAGATTTTTTTAAAGAATTAGAGAGTAAGGTCACTCAAATCTGTTTGCCAGTTATAAAAAAAAATAATCAAATGGACTTTTATTTATGGTCTTCCAAAGATTTATTGAAATTAAATAAATTTGGAATACCAGAACCTGAACAAAAAAAAAGAGTCATACCAGACATAATAATTGTGCCAATAGTTGCATTTGACAATAAGTTATATCGTATAGGATATGGTGGAGGATATTATGATAGATATATAAATAAAATTTCAAAAAAGAAAATCTTATTAAAAGTTGGAATTGCTTATTCTTATCAAAAAATAAATAAAGTTCCTGCAAATAAATTTGATAAAAAATTAGATATAATTATAACTGAAAAGAATATTTTAAAATGAACATTTTTTTTTTAGGTGATATAGTTGGAAAATCAGGAAGATCAGCAGTTATTAAAAATTTAAAAAAAATTATAAAAAATAAAAAAATTGAATTTGTAGTAGCCAATGGCGAAAATGCTGCGGACGAAGGAGTTGGAATTACAGAAGAAATCTCTAACGATTTATTTAATTCAGGAGTAGATGTTATAACTACTGGTAATCATGTATGGGATCAAAAGGAAACTATCAGTCATATAGAAAGAGAAACTAGACTTCTAAGACCAAAAAATTTACCTCCTAATTCACCAGGAAAAGGTTTTGGAATTTATGAATCCAAAAATGGATTTAAAGTTGGAGTGTTAAATTTAATGGGAAATGTATTTATGAAAAAATGCGAAGATGTTTTTGAAACTGCTAGTTTATTTTTAAATAAATATAAGTTTGGTGAAAATTATGATTTTTTAGTTGTGGATTTTCACGGAGAAATAACAAGCGAAAAAATGGCAATGGGGCATTTTTTTGATGGAAAGGCAACTTTGCTAGTTGGGACACACACACATGTTCCTACAAATGATCCAAGAGTTTTAATTAATGGAACGGCATACTTAACTGATGCTGGAATGTGTGGAGATTATGACTCCGTAATAGGAATGAATAAATTAAATTCTTTAAATCGTTTTTTAAAAAAAAAATCGGAAAAACATTTTCCTGCAGAAGGTGAGGCAACTTTGTGTGGATTTATTGTTGAATGTAATACAACAAATGGTCTTGCAAGCAGAGCGGAAACGTTCATACTTGGTGGAGAGTTAAATAAATAATTTATAATTATGGCAGGACATTCACATTGGGCAGGAATTAAACATAAAAAAGGTAAGGCTGATAAAGCACGTTCAAATCTTTTTTCTAAACTTTCTAGAGAAATTACTGTAGCAGCAAAATCGGGTGACAAAAATCCAGATATGAATGCAAGGTTAAGATCTGCAATTCAATCTGCAAGGTCTTCAAATATGCCAAAAGACAATATTCAAAGAGCAATTGAAAAATCTGAAACTAGTGTGGACTCTAACTATGAAAATATTAGATATGAGGGTTTTGGACCAAAAAGAATTGCAGTTATAGTAGAAACTTTAACTGATAATAAAAATAGAACTGCATCAAATTTGAGAACTATTTTTCAAAAAAATGGAGGAAATTTAGGAACCCAAGGAACTGCTTCTCATAATTTTCAACAAATGGGAGTAATAAAAATAAGCAAATCTGAAATCTCAGATGATAAAATATTTGAATTAACAGTTGATTCTGGTGCAAATGAGTGTTTTTCAAATGAATTTTTTCATGAAATTCATTGTGATAAAAGTGAAATATATAATGTAAAAAAAAAACTAGAAGAAAATATTAGCAATTTTTTATCTACAGAAATGGAATGGATTGCTTTAAACAAAATAGAAGTATCTTCTGTAGAAAAAGATGAAATAGTAAACTTTTTAGGAACCCTAGATGACGATGATGATGTACAAAATGTTTATACAAATGCTAAATTGTAAGTAGAATTAATGTTAATTATAGGAATAGATCCAGGAATTTCGGGTGCAATTTGTTTTTTTGAAGATGGGCAGGTAAAAGAAATAATTGATATGCCGACCATGTCGGAAGGAAAAAAAAATAAAAGACAAATCAATGGCCCTCAAATCTATAATGAGATTTCTATAAGGATTAATAAATTTATAAAAAAAGATATAATTGTTGTAATTGAACAAGTTTCAGCAATGCCGGGCCAAGGAGTAACTAGCATGTTTAACTTTGGCCAATCATTTGGTGTCTTAAAAGGAGTTTGTTCTGCTATGCAATTGTCTATGTATTTTGTTAGGCCTGCAAAATGGAAGAAATATTTTGGTTTAATTAAAACAGAAAAAGACGCTAGCAGAACTAAAGTAATAGAAATTTTTCCATACATTTCTTCACAATTATCTAGAAAAAAAGATTCGAACAAAGCTGACTCAATACTAATTGCTAGTTTTTTTTACAACACGTATAAAAAAGCTGAGTAATCAACATTTATTTAGGTCAAATTGATGACACATTTTAGTGTGAAATACTTTTAATGGAAGCTGATATCGCATCACAAGCTGTAGGACTTGCAAGCAGTGCTGACTTTTCAATTATGAACTTATTTATAAGAGCAGATATAATTGTTAAATCTGTAATAATTATATTAATTGCTTCATCAATATATTCTTGGGCAATAATTATAGAAAAATATAGACTTTTTAAAAAAATAAACAAAAGTTCTGAAGAATTTGAAAATAAATTTTGGAAATCGAGATCTGCTGAATCTTTTTATAATAGTTTACCAGTTAATATTGACGACCCAATGGCAAATGTATTTAAAGACACTATGCAAATTATAGTTAAGTCAAAATCAAAATCTAATTTATCAGACAGACTAGAAAGTATGCTAGAGGTTAATATTGAAAAACAAATGAATTCAATTGAAAAAAACTATACTTTTTTAGCAACAGTTGGTTCGACGGCTCCATTTATTGGTTTATTTGGAACAGTTTGGGGAATTATGAATTCTTTCCAATCAATTGCAATTTCCAGAAATACTAGTTTAGCAATTGTAGCACCAGGAATAGCCGAAGCTTTATTTGCTACTGCCCTAGGATTGTTGGCAGCAATTCCAGCTGTTATTGCCTATAATAAATTTAACAATGACTCGAAAAAATATTTTCAAAAATTAGAAAATTTTTCAAAAAGATTTACATCAATAATTTAATTAATGGCATTTAAATTAAAAAGTTCATCCAGAGAACCAATGAACGAAATAAATGTAACCCCATTTGTTGATGTGATGTTAGTTCTTTTAATTATTTTTATGGTTACTGCTCCTTTGCTTACTGTTGGAGTTCAGGTTGATCTCCCAGAAAGCTCAGCAGATTCTTTACCTGAAGAACAAGAACCGCTTACACTCACAATTAACTCAAAAGGAGAAATTTTCATTCAAGAGGCAAAAGTAGAATATGATAAAATTGTTGCAAAAATTTTGGCCGTTTCAAAAAATAGAACTGATACCAGAATATATGTAAGAGGAGATAAAACAATTAATTATGGAAGAGTTTTAGAAATAATGGGAATGTTGTCAGGCTCAGGATTTACAAAAGTAGCTTTAATATCAGAACCATATAAAGAGAGATAGTGAGTGAACAAAAATATCATAATTTCATCAGGTTTACACATGCTAGTAATATTTGTTGCAACATTAAGCCTTCCATTTATTGTAAAAAAACCAATTGAACTACCTCCAATTATTTCAGTAGAATTGATACAAATCACAGATCAAACAAATGTTCCTTTTGCACCTAAAGCAAAAAAAATAATTGAAAAAATTAAAAAAAAACAAGAGAAGTTAGTTTCAGAGCAAGCTCCACCAAAAAAAGTAAAAAAAGAAAAACCTGATGCTGTTCCACTTCCTGATCAAAAAAATGAACAAGTAAAGAAAATTGAAGAAAAAAAACAAAATCCTGAGAAAATAGACAATGAAGTAAAACAAGTTTCAGAATTTGAAAAAGATGAAATGTTTGATCCAAATTCAATTGCAGCATTAATTGACAAATCTAAAGAAGACTTAGCGGAAACATCTAAAAAACTTGATAAAGTAACACAGTCGCAAGATCCAAGTATGAATTTATCAGGATTAACTTTAAATGAAGAAGATGCATTAAAAGCACAAATTTTTGGTTGTTGGAGTATACCTTTGGGGTTACCATATAATGAAAATTTACTTGTAAGAATAAAATTAAAATTAAAACCGGACGGATCAGTGATTAAAACAGAAATATTAGATCATGCTAGAATGAACAAACCTGGACAAAATTTTTATAAAGTTTTGGCAGAAAGTGCGTTAAGAGCGATACAATTGTGTCAACCTTTAAGAGTACCCACGACAGGTTATGAAAGATGGAAAGATTTACAATTAAATTTTGACGCAAGAGAGATGTTGGAGGGATGAGAAATAAAAAATTACTATTCATAATACTATTAATTGCTTTTCCATTTAAATCTCTAGCTTTAATTGAAGTAGATATTACGAGAGGAAACCTAAGCCCTTTGCCTCTAGCAGTATCATCACTGGCTTCAAATAAAAAAGATAAAGAGAATTTAGAAAAAAAATTAGAAATAAAAGATCTTGGTCTAGAAATATCATTAATTGTTGAAAATAATTTGAAAAAGTCTGGTTTGTTTAACCCTTTAAATAAAGATGCATTTTTGCAAAAACCAGATATTGCACATTTAAAACCAAGATTTGAAGATTGGGCGTTAATTAAAGCTCAGGCCTTAATTACAGGTAAAGTAAACTTTATAGATGATAAGTTAAGAGTGGAATTTAGGTTGTGGGATGTTTTAGCTGGAAAAGAGATGCTAGCATTGGCATTCACAACAGTACCAAAGAACTGGAGAAGAGTTGGACATATTATTTCTGATAAAGTCTATGAAAGGTTAACTGGAGAAAAAGGTTATTTTGATACAAGAGTAATTTATGTTGCAGAAGAAGGTCCAAAAACTCAAAGAGTAAAAAAATTAGCAATTATGGATCAAGATGGATTTAATACTAAATATTTAACATTAGGAAATGAATTAGTTTTAACCCCTAGGTTTAACCCAACTAATCAAATGGTTACTTATCTATCTTATTTCAAAAATTTACCTAGAGTTTATTTATTAGATATTGAAACTGGAATTCAAGAAGTTGTTGGTGACTTTCCTGGCATGACTTTTGCTCCAAGATTTTCACCTGATGGCAAAAAAATAATTATGAGTTTTGCAATGGATGGAAACTCTGATATTTATACAATGAATTTAGAAAATAGAATTGTTGAAAGAATCACAAACCATCCTTCAATAGATACGTCTCCTTCATATTCTCCAGATGGAAAATACATAGCTTTTAATTCAGACAGAAGTGGTTATCAACAAATTTATGTTATGAAAAGTAACGGAAAAAATGTAAAAAGAATTTCCTTTGGAAAAGGTTTGTATGGAACGCCTGTTTGGTCACCAAGAGGAGATTTAATTGCTTTTACAAAACTTCATAAGGGAAAATTTTATATAGGAGTGATGAGAACGGATGGCAAAGGTGAAAGACTTTTAACAGAAAATTTTTATCAAGAGGCTCCTTCATGGTCACCAAATGGAAGAGTTTTAATTTTTTATAGAGAGACCAAAACAAATAGTAAGGGCGAAGGATTTTCAGCAAAACTTTGGTCAATTGATTTAACAGGTTATAATGAGAGATTAGTTGAGACCGAAACTGACGCTTCAGACCCATCTTGGTCGTCTTTATTGAGCAATTAGCAGTTTTTTCAATAAAATATATTGATTTTTTAGCTTGTAACATTTATTTAAGTGTGAAAAAGTTAAAAAAAACAGATTTAAGGAGCAGTAATGAATTTAGGGAAAATTAATAAAAACATTTTTTTGGTTTTGTTTTTAAGCTTTGTCTTATCAGCATGCGCCACACAAACAGCAAAAAAAGTAGATTCTCAAATGCAGGGCGATGTATATACTGGAACTGATACAGTTGAGTATTTAGCTGATGGTGTTCCAGATAGAGTATTCTTCGCTACAAATGAATCAGTTTTAACAACTGCTTCTAGAGAAACTTTAAGAAAGCAAGCATCTTGGCTAAGAAAGAATTCAGAAATAACAGTAGTGTTAGAAGGACATGCTGACGAAAGAGGAACAAGAGAATATAACTTAGCGTTAGGCGAACGTAGAGCTAATGCTGCTAAAGATTATTTAATGACTTATGGAATATCTTCAAGCAGAATTTCTGTTATTAGCTATGGTAAAGAAAGACCGGTTGACTCAGGATCTAATCCTTTGGCATGGTCAAAAAATAGAAGATCGGTTACAGTTAAAGCAAATTAATAAAATTTAATTAATAAAAAGACCCTTTAAACTTAAATTGTTTGGGGTCTTTTTTTTGCCATCATTATAATTACAAATAAAATTAATGTTTAAATTAAAATATTGTTTTTATCTATTTTTGATTTTAATGGTAGTCAATTTTCCATCAAAAACATTTTCAGATAATCATAATTTAAATGAGGTTATCAAACTAATTCAAAAAGATTTAAAAACTTTAGAAAGAGCCATATATTCTGGAAGTTTATCTTTAGACGAGCAGTCCAATAATACATTTGGAAACACTAATCAGAATTTTGAAGAAGTGCTTACAAGACATTTACTCAAATTATCTGAGATTGAGAAACAATTTCAGGAATTAACAAATAAATTTGAAGAGATTAATTTTAAAATAGACAAACTATCCTCAAGACTTTCTAAAGTTCAGGCAGACAACCAATTAAGATTTCAGCAGCTTGAAGATGAAAGAGTAATTAGCAATGTTAATGAAAGTCAAAAATTGTCATCGATGTCAGATCACGATGGAGAAAAAATTCTTCCAGGCTCTTCTCAACCACAAGACTTAGGCACTATTTCTTATAAAGATACAGAAACTAATTTAGAAAATCAAATAACACAGTCAGTTGAAACTACTTCAACTGTAGTTACAGAAACTTTTCAAGCAGAAGAAAAGATTTTACCTGATGTTTCCAAAGATAAACAATATGAGTTTGCAACAAACCTAATAAAAGTTGGTGACTATAATACCGCAGAGAGAGCATTAAGAGAATTTGTCAATACCAATCCAGATCATGAATTAGCTGGAAGCGCCCAATATTGGTATGCTGAAACTTTTAGAATAAGACAATTATATACAGATGCAGCCTCAGCATATCTTGAAGGTTATCAGAAATATCCAAAAAGTGAAAAGGCTCCTATAAATTTATTAAAACTTGGAGTATCATTGGTTCAAATAGGAGAAAAAGATCAGGGTTGCTTAATGATAATTGGTATTCAAAAACAATATCCTAAGGCAAGCCAGTCTGTTCTTCAAAAAGCAAAATATGAAGAAAAAAAGTTTGAGTGCAAAAAAGAAAATTCATAATAAATTATTAATTCATTTAAAAAATCCATTAATTAGAAAACTTTATAAAGAGTTTGATAATTTTATTTTATTAAATTCGAAAAAAATTGATTTTTCGGTAGCTATTTCAGGAGGGGCAGATAGCTTGGCATTAGCTTATTTTTCTAAATGTTATTCAATTTTAAACAACATTAATATAAAATATTATCATGTTGATCATAAACTTAGAGAAGAATCTTCTTATGAAGCAAAAAAATTAAAAATTTTATTAAAAAATTTTGATATAAATTGTAAAATTTTAAATTGGAATGGAAAAAAACCAAAATCAAATATTCAATCTATAGCAAGAAAGAAAAGGTATAATTTAATTTATAAAGAGTGCCTAAAGGATAAAATTAATTTTATTTTTATTGCACATCATATTGATGATTTATATGAAAATTTTATAATTAGATTGCTTAGAGGTTCAGGTTTAAAAGGTTTGGTCTCTTTTAACCAATTTGAGACAGTATATAATGATAAATTGAAAATTATAAGACCTTTAATTAATTTTAAAAAGGATGATTTAGATTTTGTAACTAAAAGAGTGTTTAAATTTAAATTTGAAGATCCTTCAAATAAAAATATTAACTTTAAAAGAATCAGAATTAGAAATTTAATTAACTATTTAAAATCCGAAGGTTTAAATTTACAAAAATTAAAACTAACAATTAATAATCTTAGTGATTCTTATTTTACTATAAATTATTATGTTAAAGAAAATATTAAATGTAACTCAAAATATAATAAACGTAAAAAATATTATATATTAAATAGTAATTTTTTTAATCAGCCCCACGAAATTGTTTTTAGATCTTTGATTATATTGTTAAAAAAAATTGGTAACAAATATTATCCACCAAGAGGCAAGAGCGTTGTTCAGCTATTATCAAAATTCGAATCTGGACAGATTAAAAAAATAAATATTTCCGGATGTATATTAGAAAAAATCAATAATTCTTTTATTATTTATGAAGAAAAATGAAAAAAAGACTGTTTTGCAACAATTTAGCACTTGTTAAATATAGAATAATTCTTACTTTATAGATATGAATTTTAAAAATTTAGTTATGTGGGCAGTGATAGTTTTTTTAACTATTGGTCTATATAATATGTTTAAAAACCCACAAGGCTCAATAACACAAAAAAACAATATAATATTTTCAGAATTTTTATCTGAAGTTGAAAATGGAAGAGTTGTTCAAGTTGAGATTAAAGGGAACAACATAAAAGGAATAATGTCGAATGGTGAAAAATTTTCGACTTATTCACCTAACGATCCTAACTTAATTGAAAAACTGTCTATTAAAGGAGTTAGCATTTCCGCATCTCCGCTAGAAGAAAAAATGCCTTCACTTCTAGGAGTTCTTTTGTCCTGGTTTCCAATGCTATTACTTATAGCAGTCTGGATATTTTTTATGAGACAAATGCAGGGAGGCAAAGGCGGAGCAATGGGTTTTGGAAGATCAAAAGCCAAGATGATGAATGAACTAAAAGGGAAAGTTACTTTTAATGATGTTGCAGGAATTGAAGAAGCAAAAGAAGAAGTAGAAGAAGTAGTGGAATTTTTAAAAGACCCAAAAAAATTTAGCAGGCTTGGTGGAAAAATACCTCGAGGCTGTTTGTTGGTAGGACCACCAGGAACAGGAAAAACTTTATTAGCTAGAGCTATAGCAGGTGAAGCTAAAGTTCCATTTTTTACAATATCAGGATCAGATTTTGTTGAAATGTTTGTTGGTGTTGGAGCTTCAAGAGTTAGAGATATGTTTGAACAAGGAAAAAAACACTCTCCTTGTATAATATTTATTGATGAAATTGATGCAGTTGGAAGAAGCAGAGGAGCAGGTCTTGGTGGAGGAAATGATGAAAGAGAACAAACTCTTAACCAGCTATTAGTTGAAATGGATGGTTTCGATACAAACGAAGGAGTAATTATAATAGCTGCAACTAATAGACCCGATGTCTTAGATCCTGCGCTTTTAAGACCAGGGAGATTTGATAGACAGGTAGTTGTTTCAAATCCAGATATTCTTGGAAGGGAAAAGATTCTTAAAGTGCATTCTAAAAAAATTTCAATGGCTCCAGATGTAAATTTAAGAACTGTAGCTAGAGGAACACCAGGTTTTTCAGGTGCAGATCTTGCAAATTTAGTTAATGAAGCAGCTTTATTAGCAGCAAGAAAAAATAAAAGAATTGTTACCAATCAAGAATTCGAAGAGGCAAAAGATAAAGTTATGATGGGTGCTGAAAGAAGATCAATGGTTATGACAGAAGAAGAGAAAAAACTAACTGCTTATCACGAGGCTGGTCACGCAATAGTTACATTAAATGAGAAAGCAGCATACCCAATTCACAAAGCAACAATTATTCCAAGAGGCAGAGCATTAGGTATGGTTATGCAACTTCCTGAAAGAGATGAAGTATCGCAAACAAGAGAGCAACTGCATGCACAAATGGCAATAGCAATGGGTGGAAGAGTTGCAGAAGAAATAATATTTGGTGACGATAAAGTAACCACTGGTGCTGCAAGCGATATAGAACAAGCAACAAAAAGAGCAAGAGCAATGGTGATGAGAGCTGGATTAAGTAAAGAGCTTGGCCCGGTTTCTTATGGAGAAAATGAAGAAGAGGTATTTCTTGGTCGTTCAGTTGCAAGACAGCAGAATATGTCAGAAGAAACAGCAAGAAAAGTAGATATAGAGATAAGAAAATTTGTTGATAAAGGCTATGAAAAAGCTAGAAAAATTTTGACTGAAAAAATTGAAGATCTTCACAAATTAGCTAAAGCTTTATTAACTTACGAAACTTTAACAGGTTCTGAAATTGAGGATTTAATTAATAAAAATACATATCCAACAAACAAAGAAGATTTAAAAGTAGAAGAAAATGAAGAAAGTTCAGCCCTTGGTTCGATAGGGCTAAAACCAAAAATTGTTCACTAAAATAAAATGATAAAATATTACACACGGGCGTGTAATTTTTATTATGGCTTAATATCAAAAGAAAAAATTAAAAAAAAACTATCTCTTCCATTGAATGGAAACAACTTAATATCATTTGATACTATAGAAATTATAACTAGTAAAAATAAAAAAAAAATTCATATAAGCGAAATAAAAAATCAGAGCAATAAAATTAAAAAAAAAATTAAAGAGGACATTAAGTTAATTAAAAGAAAAAAAAAATTTAAAAGATTAAACTTTTTAAATTTTCCTATTTTAATGGGTGTAATTAATTTAACGCCAGATAGTTTTTCAGATGGAGGAAAGTATAATAAGAAAAACTCTGGTTTCAATCACGCAAACTATTTAATAAAAAAAGGATGTCAAATTCTAGATATAGGCGGTGAGTCAACAAGACCAGGAGCAAAAGATGTTGATAAAATAATAGAATGGAAAAGAATTAATAAAACTTTAAAAAAAGTTAGAAAGCTAAATAAATTTATATCTTTGGATACTCGAAAAAGCTGGATTATGGAAAAAGGAATAAAAAATAAAGTAAATTTAATAAATGATGTTTCTGGCTTTGATTACGATGCTAATACTAAATATGTATTAAAAAAATATAAAACCCCTTTTGTTATTCATCACATGCAAGGAACTCCAAAAAATATGCAAAAAAATCCTAGGTATAAAAATGTCCTTTTGGATATTTATGACTTTTTTGAAAATAAAATAAAAAAAATGAGATTACTAGGAATTAAACATAATAATATTATTTTGGATCCAGGTATTGGTTTTGGAAAAAATTTGAAACATAATATGACCTTAATTAATAATATTTCTATTTTTCACTCACTTGGATTTCCTATAATGTTAGGTGTTTCTAGAAAAAGATTTATTAAAGATTTATCTGGAAATAATGATAGTAAAGAAAGGTTGGGTGGCACTATATCATCCAGTTTATATGCAATGACGCAAGGAATTCAAATATTAAGAGTTCATGATGTAAATGAAGTTAGTCAAAGTATAAAAGTTTTTAAATCTTTAAATTTTAAATAATGTCAAAAAAATATTTTGGTACCGATGGAATTAGAGGAAAAGTAAACCAAGGAAATATTAATGGAGAAATGTTTTTTAAGTTTGGTTTAGCTGCAGGAACATACTTTAAAAACTTGAAAAAAAAATAAACAAACAGCAATTATTGCAAAAGATACAAGGCTGTCTGGCTATACTCTTGAACCCGCCTTAGTCTCTGGTTTAGCTTCAGCAGGAATGCATGTTTACACACTGGGTCCTTTACCAACCAATGGCCTAGCCATGCTGACAAAAAAAATGAAGGCAAATATGGGTATTATGATAAC